>JAYPMF010000230.1:0-1502 GCA_038129785.1 Flavobacteriaceae bacterium | reverse complement strand
CAAGATTGATTGTCAAAAAAAATCATAAAATTCGCTTCCAATGATCTCTTTTATCTGTCAATGAGCGTCGCTTCTTCTCTGTCAATTGGTCGTAGCAGTCAGGACATGTAAATCCCTCTTCATAATGAGGTGATTTTTTCTCCTCTGGTGTAAGAGGCATATTACATCCAAAACAAAGCTCGTTGGAGCCAGGTTGAAGTTGTTTATCTACAGAAACTCGGTAATCAAATACAAAACACTCTCCATTCCATTTAGATGATGGTGTATCTTCAAAATATTTGAGGATACCTCCTTTGAGTTGATAGGTATCGATTCCATATTTTTGCATTAAAGGCCCAGCCTTCTCACAACGAATGCCTCCTGTGCAATAAATTGCTACTTTTTTATTTTGAAGTTCCTCTTTTCGCCCTTCGATGTATTTTTTAAACTCTCGAAAAGTTTTTATATCGGGGTTAGTAGCATTTCGAAAATGTCCAACTTTAAATTCATAATCATTTCGAGTATCAATAATCTCAACATCATCTTGATTAATAAAATTATCCCACTGATCAGGATCAATAAATTGACCTTGTTCAATTTCTTCAATACTTAAATCAAAATCTGAAGTAACAATTTCTTTTTTAATTTTTGTTTTGAAACGATTGAAGACTCTCTTTCCATCAAATTTAGATACTTTAATATTTTGAGATTGCACTCCAAGTTTTTCTAAATACTGAATAGTTTTTTTTTCTTCATTTAAGGGAATAGCAATTGTTCCATTAAGACCCTCAGGTCCAATTAAAATAGTTCCTTTAATATCAATGGGTTGTAAAAAATCCTGAATTTGATTTTCCAGTAATTCAAGGTTATCTATCCTAAAAAAGCTATAAAACGCAATTACAGATACATTTTTCATAGTAGTATATAAATTATTTTATATGGATTTTACTTTACCAGCAAAGTCATTTTCAAATTTAGACAAAAGAGGCATAAATTTTAACCAAGCATCTTTTAATGCTTCAACAAACTTTTCTGTAGCTTCTTCTGAATGACAAGGGGTAGGCGTAATACGAATACGTTCTGTTCCTTTGGGGACAGTGGGATAATTAATTGGTTGAACATAAACTTGATGTTCATCAAGTAAATAATCGCTGATTTGCTTACATAGTTTGCTATCTCCAATCAAAACAGGGATGATATGCGAACCTGAGTCAAGAAATGGGATACCTGCAGATCGTAATTGAGATTTCACAAAATTAACGTTCTCAAAAAATGAGTCTCTTACTTCTGCATTTTGCTTAACTTGTTGAATGCTTTCTAGGCTTCCTGCCGCTACTGCTGGGCACATAGAAGTAGTAAAAATAAAACCTTTAGAAAAACTTCGAACAAAATCAATAATGGTATTTGATGAAGCAATATAACCGCCTGCTAGTCCAAAAGCTTTAGCTAAGGTGCCATTAATTATATCAATATGTTCCGCAACACCCTTTTGTTCCGCAACACCAGCTGCATTTGGACCATAC
>JAYPMF010000229.1:0-1562 GCA_038129785.1 Flavobacteriaceae bacterium | reverse complement strand
AGTCTATCCAGCCGGCTTCCATTCAAAATTAATCGCAGTGCCCTCTCCTTCGGATGATTGGATTTTAATAAACCCACCAATATCCTGCGCTCTCTCTTGAATATTTTTTAAACCAAAGCCTTCTGATTTTGAATTGACTTCAAAACCGATACCATCATCAGCAATCGAACATTTAATACCACTGGACTCATTCTCAAAATTTATTACTATATGTTCTGCTTTTGAATGTTTACATGCATTGAAAATACTTTCCTGAATGATTCGAAACAAATTCATACTAACTTTTGGATCATCAATGTTCGAAATACCTAGCCAATTTAATTCTATCACTACCGGGGTAAATCTCCGTATTTTTGACAGTAGATTCTTGAGTGATTCCTTAAATGTTTTTTCGTCCAAATGGCTAATTCCTAGTGAATTAAGTATCCACCTCGTCTCAACAACAACATCTTTCAACAACGCCTGCACCTCTAAGTCAATTTCTGTTTTTGCCTCATCATCCTTGGAATTCAATAAAAAACTTGCCCCAGCCACATACTGACTAACACCATCATGAATTTCCCGACTTATTCTTTTTCTCTCTTTTTCTTGGTCTCGTATACTTTCAAGCTTTGTCTTTCGCAATTGCTCATTTATTTCAAGAAGTTCTTTAGATTTTTCATCCACCTTTTTTGCTAAAATGACCTTTTGCCTCTCCAAAAACTTAGTACTTAATTTATTGATCAATACAACAACTATTAGAAGTAAAATCAGCAAAACAGCCTTAAACCAAGTTTTCTCATACCAGAGTGGAATTACCACCACATTAACTACTGACGGAGTGCTCCAATCAAATCCATTTCGAGAAGCTCTAACTTCAAATGAGTAATCTCCGGGAGGTATATTATTGTAAGTGGCTGAAGAAAATTCACTTGCATCTGACCATTCATCATACAATCCAACCAATCTGTAAGAATATTTAATCGCATGCGGTCGAAACTCAAACGCGCTAAATTTTATATTTAAAAAATCAGCACTATGCTTAAATCTAAAGATTTCAGGACTTTTGGAATTTTCAGTAGAAGGAGGACTTAATTTTATTCCTTTAGAATTCAGCAACTCCACCGCAGAAATTTTTACCTCTTGAGTAGAGGGATTATTAAAATTATTTTTGGTTAAAAAATCTTCAAGTTCATTTTCCTTAAAAGAGGTTGCACCCTGGTAACCTCCAAAAAGTAAGCGTCCGGTTACCTCATCATAAAAACTTGACCTCTCCACAAACGGATATTCGTTTACTCCAAAACTTTCTCCAAAATAAAGTGCGCTAGGTGCTCTTTCCGGCATGCTGCTACTAGCATATAGATCAAGTCTAATCAAATGTCTTTGGGTACTAATCCAAATGATATCATTTGTTGTGGCAACTAAACTTTTTAAACTTTCAGAACTTAGGAATTCAAATTCAAAATCGTCATCAAATTCATACTTTGTTAAGTCGAATAAGTACAGGCTTTTATCAGACACAATCAATAATCTATTCCCTTTTAACTCAATCAAATCAATGACAAAAAAAAGGTGATCATCAT
>JAYPMF010000228.1:0-1562 GCA_038129785.1 Flavobacteriaceae bacterium | reverse complement strand
GTTTTGATGCGTTTACTGGACTGAATGACAGCATTGACCAATCTTTCGGAAAAGCCATTGACCATCTGCTGTTTTTTCGAGTTTGAAAAACTTCTTTTCAATTGGCCGATGATCTCAAAATCACCGATGATTTGACTTTCCAAACCACAACCCACACGAAAAACATGGTTGAGGGCCTTTCGATCACTTAACACATAACCTTTTTCTAAAAAAAGAGACACATCGCCACCAGAGAAGGCACACAAATAATCAATCAATATTTTGGGATCCTCAACAATCCCCATCAATTCCGTACGATTACAGGTAGAGATGACCATCAATTCCTCCAAGCCATCCATCTTGGCCCGGGCCAAAAGTCTTTCGGTCTGTTCTTTGTCCAAACTAAAATTCCCTCGGGTGGCCAAATCGGCATTCTTATGGCTTAAACCAACAACACAATAGGGTATGGTATTTTTCAAAAGTATAGTCTAAAATCCTATGCAAAATTAACAAGTGGGGTATTGAAAAAACAACGCCAGAGGAACTATTATCAACCAATTAGGTTTTTTGCTTTCTTTTTTTTAAAAATACCTTTAAATATAATAATTTTGAAAGGATTTCAATAAAATTAATTAGAATAATTCTAAATAAGGAATTTTAGAAAAACAACGATAGCGGAACAATGGACAAGACGATAATTGATAACGGTTTTTATATATTGAGACACAAAAATGAAGACGACAAAATCCTCAAGTACCAGGAGGCGGTAAGTCAGGAATTTATTCAGTTTCATTTTTGCCAAAAGGGATCGGGTAACTTTGAGTTTAATGGGGGGAGTTATCAACTTCCTCTGATGTCCAAAAATGTGATTTTGTTGTACAATCCCCAAAAAGCTTTGCCCATTGACTTGAATCTAACCCCCGATTCGGCCTTGGTAAGTTTGGTGATTTCGATCAAAAAATTTCACAGTTTATTTTCTGAGGACGCCGATCACATTCATTTTTTAAGTCCTGAAAACAATACCAAAAAATACTATGACACCAGGCCCATCAGTCCTGCCATGAGTGTGGTTTTGAGTCAAATCCTAGAAACTAAACTCCACGAGAGTATTCAGACCCTCTATTTTAAAGGTAAAGTCTATGAATTGTTGAGTTTGTTTTTCAATAAAAGTGAGGATGCCGATGTTGAACAATGTCCCTTTTTGATAGATGAAGAAAATGTAAGAAAAATCAGAAAAGCCAAGGAAATCATATTAAACAAGATGACAGAGCCACCTACCCTTCAGGAACTTTCAGCTGAAATCGGACTCAACATCAAGAAACTCAAAGAGGGGTTCAAGCAAATCTATGGGGATACTGTTTATGGTTATTTGTTAGATTATAAAATGAATGAAGCTCGGAGCATGCTCAACTCCAAACAATATAACATAAATGAAATCAGCCTCAAACTAGGTTACAGCACTTCAAGTCATTTTATTACCGCCTTCAAAAAGAAGTTTGGCACGACTCCCAAAAAATATTTAATGTCAGTATCTTCGTAAAAAAATGTAGATGAAAGGTGCGTTATTGATCAACTTGGGCTCT
>JAYPMF010000227.1:0-1573 GCA_038129785.1 Flavobacteriaceae bacterium | reverse complement strand
ATCATGGAATACCAGAACTATTGGTAGAATTTTTAGGAGATAAACAAGGGATGACTATAGTTGGTTGGGCATCTGATGGTTTTCCAGTTTATGCCAGATATGGTTTTTCAGACCCTGATGACCCTAATAGTTCAGTGAAATCACTAAAACCTAGTTATAGGCTAAAAACAGAACCAGACAGAAATCGACCTATGGTATTAACTACTTTAATTGGAGGTCCTAGTCAGGGAACGACCAATCCTAATACAGAAATACCAATGGGTGCTTTTACACAAGATTATGAGTATGTTGATGGTCTTGGAGATTTGGACCGATGCAATGGTAGATATGGTGTGACTCCAGAATTCCCTGATGGTATTTATTACTATGTTGTAACAGATGATTTTCCTTTTTTCACTAGATGTTTAAAGGGCGATGTTTAAAAAAAAGTTGTATTTCTAAAACTATTTTTCTCTGTTATTTAGAATTTTTTTGAAGAATGTTTATCAAACCATGCATTAATATAACCATGAGTTCTTAAAAAGTTTGATGGTTTTGAACTTGTTCCATGATACTCTTTGTTAAATCTTATCATTACGGTAGGAACTTTATTCATTTTTAAAGCTTGATAATACTCCTCGGTTTGAGAAATTGGTGTTCGTAAATCTTCCTCTCCACACATAAGCATAGTTGGAGTTTTTACATTACCTACATACATTAAGGGTGACCTTTTAATATGCTCGCTAGGGTCTTCCCAAGGATATTTTTCAAAATTATAATACCAACTTGATCCATCTGTTGTTCCAACAAAAGAGAACCAATTTGTAACTGGATAGTTTACTGAAGCTGCAGCAAATCTATCTGTTTTTCCCACTATCCAACTTGTTAAAACTCCTCCGCCACTACCACCATATACATACATTTTATTCTCGTCAATATATCCCTTGGCAATAACTTCATCAACCCCAGCCATTATATCGTCATAATCATTGCCTGGATATGCATTTTGAATTGCATTCGCAAAATCATATCCATAGCCCGTAGATCCTCTCGGATTAGTGTATAAAACAACTTGATCTTGAGCAGCATGCATTTGAAAATTATAATTGAAGCCTACATGATACATACTGTGAGGGCCCCCATGAATTCTTAGAACTAAAGGGTATTTTTTATTTGAGTTGAATTGAGGAGGTTTCACAATCCACCCTTGTATTGTTTTTCCGTCCACAGATTTATAATTAATCTCTTCTACCTTACCAAACTCCACATTATAAAAAATATCCTCATTAACATTTGTAAGACGCTTTATATTTTTTGATTTTTCAATTGAGAAAGTTACAATATCGCTTGGATTCGATGGATCAGTCCATGTTGCTACAGTTTTATTTCCAACCAAATCATTCATGCTTAGCATGTGGTTTCCATTAGTAATTTTCTTTAATTTTCCACGCAGATCAGCGTAATATACATTGCTTTGACCATATTCTCGTACATTAAAATAAACACCCGAGCCATTACTTGCCCAAAAAGCAGAACTTGGTGTTTGATCTAAACTAGATGTAACGCATTCTAAATCTGAGCCATCAATATTCAT
>JAYPMF010000226.1:0-1584 GCA_038129785.1 Flavobacteriaceae bacterium | reverse complement strand
CCTCCTGAGTCCTACAAGATGTAAAAATTGTGAATAATATTATATATAAATAATTAACTAACATATCTTTATACATATAAAACTAAATTTTTGATTGATATATATTTTTTTAGGCTTCCTATATTTTCTATCAAATGATCGGGGCGAATTTTGGATTTTTTGTATAATGCTGGTCTGAATTTTCCAGTTTTGACTAAAAACGTTTGGTATTCCATTTTTTGTGCTCCACCGATGTCGTTAATCAAGTCATCGCCAACCATGGCAATTTGGTGGGCTTCACAATTAAAGCCAAGTGTGGCCAACTCAAAGAATGTGGCTTCTGGCTTGCCCACAACCTCGGCTTTCGTCTGGGTAGCATGTTCCAGTGCTGCTACAAAGGCTCCGCTATCTATTGTTAGTCCATTCTGAGTTTGAAAATATCGCCCCTTGTGCAGGGCGACCAAATGCGCGCCCTCCAAAAGCTTCATCATCAGTCCATTGAGCAGTTGATAATCCCACGATTCACCTATATCGCCAACCACTATGGCCTGGGGAGTATCATTATCAGTATCGAATTCCTTATAATCAATTTGAGCGGCTTCCCTAAGAACCAATTGGCAGCTTTCATAACCTTGTTTTTTTAAATTAAGAACCCCTGCATAATTGGCACTGACCAATTGATCCTCACTAACTTTTAGCCCCAAACGGTTCAGTTTTTGGGTGAGTTGTTTTCGAGGTAAAGTAGTGTTATTAGTAATGAAGCGATAGGGAATTTGTCGATGCTGGAGCCATTCCAAGGTGGCATTGGCTCCTGGAAGCAATTGGTCATCTACATAAAATACTCCGTCCAAGTCAAACAAAAAAGCCTTGATCATCTGTAGTGTTTTGTCTTTTTTAAAGGTAGAATATAAATAAATTGTAGAAAAATATCTACTCTTTTTCATTATGGATAAGCCAAAAACTAAAATTTCAAATATTATCAAAAAAAGAGCTTTTTTGGTTAAAAATTACCTTTTTTAGTTGATTTTAAGTCATTTTTGATGATTTTTAGCCTTTTTTAGTGATTATTAAAATTCCATTTTGATGTGATTTTTAGCCCAAATACGTATCTGTTTAGTTTTATTAATTTAGCGTTATCAATTATGGGGAAAAAAATTATTAAGTGCAGTCAGTGCGATCAAGAATTCGAAACGGGATTCGATTACCGTATGCACTGGGAAACCCATTTGGATGAATACTTCAAAAAAATAAAACTGGGAGATGAACCTCCAAAAGAATAGTTTTAGTTTACCATTTTTTATTTTTACATAAACGATAGGACCAAGTATCGTAAATTCGGTTTTTAAATTTGAACTATCTCAGGACGCTTCGGTTTATAATGTTATGTCCCAATCAATTTGAGATGATTTACAGAGCATTCACAATATAGGTAGTCCCCAACCGCTTTTCGGTATAGCTAAATATGGAGTCTAAGAGAAGCTTCCTCGGCTTTGTTTTAGGTATAGTGCTTGTTTTTATTGCCTAGGTACATAAACCGGTTGAATAATTTTTTACAAATTTCACAATTTGAATTTCTAATTTATTAATCTTAACTACAATAAGAAT
>JAYPMF010000225.1:0-1589 GCA_038129785.1 Flavobacteriaceae bacterium | reverse complement strand
CCCAATCGAGAAACCAAAAAAAGGGATGATATCCTAATCACGATCGCTGGTCCTCTATCCAATCTAAGTATTGCTTTTATTTGCTCATTAAGCTTCGGGCTATTTTATCGATTCGTTCCACTAGGAGAATCTGCATTACTTCTCTTATATCAAATAGTCTCTCTTAATGCAGTGCTCTTTCTTTTCAATCTCCTCCCCATCCCCCCATTGGACGGATCCCATATTCTAAAAAATATGGTGAACATGAAAGATGAAACCTTCTTAAAATTTTCTAAATACGGATTCTTTATACTCATAATATTGATAAATATTCCCTTCTTTCAAAAATGGATGGGATCAGGGATAGAAGGTCTCAATTCAATTTTCTTCGGCATTTTCTCGCTATTACAAAGCTAGGTATTATTTTTAAAACATGCGTCAGGTCGGACAGTTTAAACAAGAAAAACTTGCATTACGGTTTTGGGAATATCTCAAGCATCAAGAGATCGATTCTTCTTTGGAAGAAGATGATACTCTTGGTGTATGGACCATATGGGTAGCAGATGAGGATAAGATTGAACTTGCGATACAAAAAGAGAAGCAATTTTCAGAAAACCCAGATGATCCAATTTTTTTGAGTTCTGGCCCCAAAAAAACAATCTCGAAAGCATCAAACCCTCAAAAGACGAGGTTTAAGGAATTAAACCTTAGGGATCGGTGGAAAAAAACGCGTCATGGACCTGGCGTTGTTACTCTATCCCTAATCATTACTTGTGTAGGAGTTTTTCTTCTATCGGGAATGGGAAAGAATACCCAAATGGTAGGTAAATTATTTATGTCCGAAACTATGGGTGGACAGCTTTCCGAAGTTTTGTCAGGGGAAGTATGGAGGGTAATCACGCCCATATTCCTCCATTTTCATCTATTACATATTTTGTTTAATATGTTTTGGCTTCATGATTTGGGTAATCAGATTGAATCCCAAAAGGGGTGGAAGTTTTTTGTTACCTTTGTGGCTATTTTGGCAATTTGTTCCAACTTTTCGCAATTTCTAATATCAGGCCCCAACTTTGGAGGGATGTCTGGAGTAGTTTATGGCTTGTTTGGGTATGTCTGGATCAAATCGAAATTGGACCCAGGTGACGGTTTCCAAATTGATCCAACAATTGCCATGATCATGTTTGGTTTTTTTGTAATTTGTTTTACGGGTATTTTCGGAGGTGTTGCCAATTGGGCACACGCTGGAGGTTTAGTTGTAGGGTTGGGCTGGGGGTATGGTTCTGCCTATCGCTGGAATCGGGGCAAAATGTAAATCATACCTTCTCTTTTAAAATTTCATAAATCGCTAAACCAGCACGAAGGTTTGGTAACCAGTTACACACGCCTACCCAATCTCCCAAATGAAAAACCTTTCTACCTATTCTTGCTGAATATCCGGACGATTTGTCTTTTATGGTATTACAAAATTCCTCGAACTCACCAATAGAAAAATGGTTACTCAAATGACTGCTTTCCCACTGGTGAGGGTAAACTTCATTATGCACCCTTTTTCCCTTAAATATAAAATTAATTCGATTCTTCCAGTACCCGTGATTTACAAAACTGACTGC
>JAYPMF010000224.1:0-1618 GCA_038129785.1 Flavobacteriaceae bacterium | reverse complement strand
GTCCTACCGGTTTTATAATTTTTCTTATTTCATCAACACTTAGTTTGATCATTTGCTGTGGGTTATCTGCTTTTTTAAACAATAGCGGTGTGATTTGGTTGACTCTTACGTCAGTACTTTGAGCAGATAATAAGACCGCTATGAGTAAGGTGTAGGGATCTTTGTGATCCAATGGAATTGGTATTTTGGGATACAACTTATCCAATTCTTTCATTATAAACGATACCTTTTCCTTTTTAGTCATTGAGATTTTTTGTTATTTAGATTCCAAAATAAAAAATTAATATGAAAACACTACAACCTGGAGACACTGTTCCATCATTTACTGCTGTTGACCAAGATGAAAATATTGTTAGTTCATCTGATCTGACCGGAAAAAAAAGTATCGTATTTTTTTATCCAAGAGCTAATACACCTGGTTGTACAGCCGAGGCCTGTAATCTTAGGGATAATTATAAAGTTCTGCATGACAAGGGCTACAAATTGCTCGGTGTGAGTGCTGACGCACCTAAAAAACAAAAAAAATTCGCGCTAAAGTATGATTTACCTTTTCCTTTACTTGCAGATGAGGACAAATCGGTGATTCATGCCTTCGGAGTCTGGGGTCCAAAAAAGTTTCAAGGCAAAGAATACGATGGTATTCACAGGACAACTTTTTTGATTGATGAGAGTGGCAGTATAGAAAGAGTTATCAGTAAGGTAAAAACCAAAGACCACGCAGCGCAAATATTGGAAGAAATCTAGCCTTTAACCTTTTTTTCTTTCCACCCAAACATTTGATTCTTCATTATCATTTCTGCGATCCCTTCAGGAAGCTGGTCTTTCCAACCGTTTTTGCCTTTTTTAATTTTAGAAAGTATTTCTCTTGAAAAAATCGAAAGGTATTCACTCTCATAATCAAATATATCGACTACTTTCCCGTTATATTTGAAAAATTTATAAAAATCCTTCATTCTTGGGTGAAGTTTGAGATTATTTGAGTTGACGATTTCACCGGTTTCAGAATTTTTCATTGGGTAAAGGTAGACCTTGAGGTTATTGTGGAACATTTTTCCAAACGCCTCCAAAATTCCACCTTTTACATCTTTGTAGTATTGCTCATCAAAAATTTCAACAAAATTACTAACTCCCATGGTCAAACCAATTTGTTCCTTGGTATATTCAGAGAGATAGTCTACCATTTTGTAGTACTCTTTAAAATCTGAAATCATTACTGTATGTCCCAATGAACATAAAAGTTTTGCACGATCCATGAAGTCTGACTCGTCTATTTCTCCTTGAGAAGTAAGATTGGAAAGGGTTATCTCAAAAATTACTTCTGTTTTTTTCTCATCAACATTTTGTTCTTTAATAAATATATCATATGATTTTCTAAACATGTCAATGTTAACCTTTGTAACGGGTCTAAAACTTCCCCTCAAAACCAATATGTTTTTTTTATAAAGCACCCGAGCTGGAAGTATGTTGTTCCCTTCAGGATTGAACATTACAGCATCTGTCATGTCATTTTTTAGTAGTAATAAACTCAGTAAACGATTGTCAACACCATTGAAAACTGGACCAGAAAAATTGATGGTGTCAATTTCTATGGCTGTATTATCAATGTGATCGTATAGAT
>JAYPMF010000223.1:0-1645 GCA_038129785.1 Flavobacteriaceae bacterium | reverse complement strand
GCCAGTGAAAATGCTATTTTTGGACAAACCGGTCCAAAGGTAGGTAGCTTTGACGGTGGTTTTGGTTCTTCTTACTTGGCACGACATGTAGGTCAAAAAAAAGCCAGAGAAATTTGGTTTTTATGTCAACAATATTCAGCTGCCGAAGCAGAAAAAATGGGATTGGTAAACAAAGTTGTTCCTTTAAATGAATTAGAGACAACTGTTTTAGAGTGGTGTAAGCTGATGCAAAAAAGAAGCCCTTTAGCTTTACGCATGATCAAGAGGTGTTTAAATGCAGAATTGGACGGTCAGCACGGTTTGATGCAATTGGCAGGAGATGCTACCTTGATGTATTACCTGATGGACGAGGCACAGGAGGGTAAACAGGCTTTTCTGGACAAAAGGGAACCCAATTTCAAACAGTATCCTAAATTTCCTTAATTCTTTGAGGACTCAATTTTCAGTTTGGTTGGCTGCTGCTCGATTAAGAACCTTGCCACTGTCCGTTGCAGGGATCATCACCGGCAATGCTATTGCATCCAAGGAAGAAAACTTTTCTACAGTGGTTTTTATCGGCTCCATATTGACCGCCTTAGCTTTTAAAAAAATTTCTAATTTTTCCAATGATTATTGAGACGGAATAAAGGGTACAGATAATGCCAATAGGTTGGGACCTGGACGAACATTGCAGCAGGGATTGCTTTCGGCCAAAGCCCTAAAAAAAGGAATTGTTATTGCTTCATTGATTTCAATACTATTAGCTCTAAGCTTAATTTACATCGCATTGGGTGGGGAACAATTGTTAGTTTCTTTCTTTTTTATCGTGCTTGCGGGTGCGGCAGTTTGGGCTGCTATCAGATATACAGTGGGTCGAGCTGCCTATGGATACCATGGTTTGGGGGATTTATTTGTTTTTCTCTTTTTTGGCTGGGTAAGTGTAATGGGTGCCTATTACTTACAGACTCAAACTGTTGATAGTACTGCCCTGTTTCTGGGAACAGCCATCGGATTACTCAGTGTTGGTGTCCTCAACCTAAATAATATGCGAGATATTGCCAATGATAAGAATTCTCAAAAAATTACTATGGTGGTCTTTATGGGAAGCCAAAAAGCAAAATACTACCACTACCTTTTGATGATTTTGAGCGTCATATTTTTATTTTTTGGAATGGGGACGGCCTGGGTAAAGGAAAACCCCCTGTCATTATTGATTATGCTTCCAATTATTCTTCAACTGTTTCAGGTCATTAAAATTCGGGATCCCAAAGCCTATGATCCATTATTAAAACAACTCGCACTGTCTACTTTTTTTATTTCTCTTTCCCTTTTTGTGATTTATTACTGCTACCAATGAAAGCTCATTACAAAAGATATGTCCTAAAGTTTAAGCGTCCCGGGGGTACCTCTCGCGGGGTATTGAAGGAGAAAGAAACCTGGTTTTTGTTTTTGACCGATGGAAATAAAACAGGAGTAGGGGAGTGTGGTCTCTTTAGAGGGTTGAGTGCCGACGACCAATCGGATTTTGAGGATCAACTAGAAAATTTGTGTGAGCGGATCAATCAAAATGAAATGGTATCCGTTGATTCACTTCAAAATTTTCCTTCGATTCAGATGGGCTATGAAATGGCTTTGTTGTCACTTAAGTCACATGATCCTTTTGAGC
>JAYPMF010000222.1:0-1650 GCA_038129785.1 Flavobacteriaceae bacterium | reverse complement strand
ATAGGAAAGTCAAAATCAAGTGTCTCTGAAACAATTTCCATCAGTTTATCTTTAAATATTTGATTTCCAACATATGGTTTAATAACACGGTAGGCCATTTCGGGTATACTCATTTTATCAATACGATCAAAAAAACTTTTAGAAAGCTTTGGAATCCTTTCTGGAAAATATAAACCTCTGTCAGGCGCTAACCCTCTTTTAACGGCATCGTGAAAAAGAGTTTTTTTTGAGTTATAGTTAAGACTGAAATACCTCATTTAATTGGGTAAGATTTTTATACCTTGTTGATTTATTTTTGATAAGTAAAAATCAAAATCTATACCAATTGAAGAAATGATCTGTTCCAGGGCCTTGAAAACCTTTTCCGCACTGTCGGTTCCCTTAGTCAAAGCAAATACTGAGGGACCGGAACCGGAGATTCCAAAACCCAATGCTCCTGCATCTTTGGAAGCTTTTTTGAGCGAATCAAACTCAGGGATCAAAAGTGACCGCATTGGTTCCACAATTACGTCTTTCAGACTTCTTGACATCAAATTATAGTCTTCATTATACAAGGCAGATACAAAAGCACCCAAATTTCCCCATTGTTCAATGGCTTTTTCTAAAGTCACATTTTTTTTGATTATTTCACGAGCATGCATGGTTTTCAATTCAATCTTGGGATGCAAGATGACCGCTGACAATTCAATGGGAACAGGGAGTTGAATCACATCGATTGGATTGGTGGATCTTACCAGAGTGATCCCACCTAAAAGGACGGGAGCTACATTATCGGCATGAGCAGATCCACTAGCTAACACCTCCCCCTGCATAGCAAAATGTATCAACTCATGGGCGGTAAACGGGCTATTCAAAAGTTTATTTATACCAAAAACTGCACCGGCAGAACTGGCGGCACTACTTCCAATGCCACTTCCTGCTTTAATATTTTTATAGATTTCAATTTCGAAGCCAAACTCGACAGGGTGTGCTTTGAGTAATGCCTCAGCAGCAACCCCTGCTACATTGTTTTTTACATCAAGTGGAAGGTCTTGTCCCTCTATTTTGGTAATCCTAATGCCTGACGATGCGGTTTTACGAATGATCATTTCATCACCAACAGGTTCAAGACAAAAACCTAGTATATCAAAGCCACAGGATACATTAGCTACGCTTGCTGGAGCAAAAATCTTGATTTCGTCCATTTTATTGCTTTCCAATTCTGATAATGTCAGCAAAAATACCTGAGGCAGTAACTTCGGCTCCCGCTCCAGCTCCCTTGACTATCAATGGTTGTTTTTTGTAACGGTTAGTATAAAAAAGAATTATATTATCACTTCCTTCCAAGTTATAGAAGTCATGCCCCTCCTTGACTAGCTGGATTCCAACTTTTGCTTTACGGTTTTCCAGTTGCGCTACATATTTCAATTTTGCACCTTGTTTTTCAGCATTTTCAAGCATTTTTTCAAAATGCTCACTATGCTTAGATAAGGACTCAAAAAATGATTTGTTGTCTTTAGTATCGAGGCACTCTCTCGGTAAAAAGGCTTCATTTTCAATTTCTTCCAATTCAATCTCCATTCCGCTTTCTCTAGCTAAGATCAATATTTTCCGGGCTACATCGATGCCACTAAGATCAATTTTGGGATCGGGCTCAGTGAAACCCTGTTG
>JAYPMF010000221.1:866-1661 GCA_038129785.1 Flavobacteriaceae bacterium | reverse complement strand
ATGTGAATAACACAGATTCAAATATTCAAGCGATCGATTCAGAGGTTTTGCCTATTGACATTGATGCAATTAAAGAAGTAAGAATTGCAAAAGGGCTTCGAGATAAAAAAGCAGCAGCTTCAACTTTAAAAAAACATCAAAGTATCGCAAAAAACAATGATATGATGATTCAAAATAGAGAAGCTGAAAAAAAGAAGAAAAATATACTCCAGAAATGGTCTCGAGATATTCGTGAAAAATTGTCTGTTGTAACCTTAAAACAGGATGGTGTGAAAAAAGCGATCAAGCTCCCACCTACACCTGAACCTAATTAAGAAAGGATACGATGATGATTAACGTAAGAAATAATTTTTTTCAAATAGCAAAAACGATAACTGCATTTATCATACTTGGCTTTTCAACTTTTCATGCCCAAGGTGTTTTTATTACTGAAATCGCTGATCCTAATAATGCTGCCACTGGCGGTAGGTTTGTTGAGCTTCACAATAATACGGATGCTGATATTGACCTTTCTGGTTGGGCCCTTAGAAGATGGACTAATGAAAATACAGATCCTCAGAGTGATAAAGCGCTCCAAGGAACCATTCCTGCTGGTGGGTTTTTCATTATAACAAATAACGCTACATCTTTTACAGATTTGTATGGTTTTGCACCAAACCAAGATATAGGTACGGGCGGCCCGGCTGATGGTAATGGGGATGATGATCTTGCATTAGTTAATTCCAATGGAGAAATCGTTGACCTCTATGGTGAAGGTGGCGGTATTGATAACTCTGGCACTGCATGGGAGTTCGA
>JAYPMF010000221.1:0-856 GCA_038129785.1 Flavobacteriaceae bacterium | reverse complement strand
TTTAATTAATTAAATTGCTGATACGCAAAATTATTTTGAGACTGTAATATTTGTAGAGATTAATAATAGCGGATCAGAGGATGTTGATCTTACGGGTTGGGCGCTTCGCAGGTGGACTAATGATAATGTTGACCCTCAGTCTGATAAACCCTTGGAAGGTTCCATTCCTGCCAATGGTTTTTATATCATATGTAATGATGATGAAAAGTTTCTAGCTACCTATGGCTTTGATGCAAATTTAGATATTGGAACAGGTGGCCCAGCTGATGGGAACGGAGATGATGATCTTGCTCTAGTAAATGCAGCAGGCGAGGTTGTGGATTTTTATGGAGAAGCTAACAGCATTAGGGATGGTAACACTGGAACTGTTTGGGAGTTTGAGGATGGTAGAGCAGAAAGAAAAGGTTCGGTTACTTCAGGTAATCCATCTGGAGATGCTGCGGAATGGAACATTGACAATGATAGTGGTGGCGGGGCTGGTCCTCAATATGCTCCAGAGGATTTTGACCCTGGTGTTTGGAACCCTCAAGATGAGCCAACTGCGACCATTGATATCACATTTAATTTAGATATGAGCGAGGTAACGGTAGATGAGGGAGGTGTATATGTTGCTGGTGGTTCTAATTTTGGAAGCCCTGGTGATTTTCCGCTTACCGATAGTGATGGCGATGGTATTTATTCTGGAGTAGTTTCCGTTCCTGAAGCTATCGATGGAGCACAATCAAATTATACTTTTTTAAATGGAAACTGTAGTAATTGGTCTTGTAAAGAAAATATAGCTGGCGAAATTTGTGCGGATGCGAGTAACTACAATGATAGACTCATTCAATGGTCGACAGAAGACATTACCATAAAT
>JAYPMF010000220.1:0-1670 GCA_038129785.1 Flavobacteriaceae bacterium | reverse complement strand
TATCAAAAACGCTCAATTCCTTATATTTGATTTTGGTCGTGTTACAAATGGTAACGTTTGTTGATATAAAATAACGAAAAAGTGAGTAAAGTATCTTATTACACAGCAGAAGGTTTAAAAAAGCTCAGGGAGGAACTTAACCATCTCAAGGATGTAGAGCGTCCTAAAGCTTCCCAAGCCATCGCAGAGGCACGTGACAAAGGAGACCTCAGTGAGAATGCAGAGTATGATGCTGCCAAGGAAGCGCAAGGCCTTTTGGAATTACAAATCTCAAAAATGGAGGCCACCCTTTCCAATGCACGACTGATAGATGAATCCCAGCTCGATACCTCCAAAGTATTGGTCCATTCTAACGTTGAAGTAAAAAATAAGAGCAATGGAGCCAAAATGAAATACAAACTGGTAGCCCAAAGTGAAGCCGATCTCAAAACCGGTAAAATATCCGTCGATTCTCCCATAGGAAAAGGTTTATTAGGCAAAAAAGAAGGAGAAGTCGCTCAGATCACTGTACCCAATGGTAACATAGAGTTGGAAATAGTCTCCATCAGTCGCGATTGAAAATGCCCAGTATTTTTTCAAAAATCATTAACGGTGAAATTCCCTCATATAAAGTTTATGAAGACGAAAACTGTTTCGCATTTCTGGACATTAACCCTAATGCTGTGGGACACACACTTTGTGTAACCAAAAAAGAGGTAGATAAACTCTTTGAATTGTCACATAAAGACTATAACCTCTTGATGGAATTTTCAAGAAAAGTTGCTTTAGGTATAGGTAAAGCCATCCCCTGCAAAAGGGTAGGGATGAGTGTCATTGGTTTGGAAATTCCACATGTTCATGTCCATTTGATCCCTCTCCAAGCCATGGAAGACGCTACCTTTCAAAAAAAAGTCAGCCTAACTCCTGAGGAGTTCCAAGCTACGGCAGTAAAAATTCATGATTGTCTCTAAGACTATTTCTTTAATACAATCTCAAAGGTTGTACCCTTTCCCAACTCAGAAGTTTTAACGCTTATTTTACCCTTGTGGTAGTCTGTGATAATTCTTTTAGCCAAAGACAAGCCAAGACCCCAACCGCGCTTTTTGGAAGTAAACCCCGGGCTAAAAATCTTATTATAGTTCTCTTTTTTGATCCCTGAACCGGTATCACTGATATGAATACAGATTGTTTTTGATGCTTCAAAAAACTTGAGGCATATAGTTCCCTTGCCGTTCATCGCATCAATACCGTTTTTGATAAGATTTTCTAGAGTCCAACTAAAGAGTTGTGTATTCAAAGGAATAAGGATTTTTTTAGGGGGTAGTTCGCTTTCAAAGGTGATAAGGTCAGAACTACGTTTTTCCAAATATTGGATGGTTTTTCTAGTTTCGCCAACGATGTCTGCAGGCTGTAATTCAGGCAGCGAGCCTACCTTGGAAAAACGGTCAGTGATTACCTGAAGTCTTTCTATGTCCTTTTCCATCTCATCCAATGGCTCGCTCTTCTCTTTTTCTTTCAGTAAAGTGATCCATCCTATCATAGAAGTCAAAGGGGTTCCAATTTGGTGGGCGGTTTCTTTTGCCATTGCTGCCCATAGTCGGTTTTGTTCTGAAATTTTGGAGGTTTTAAAAACGAAGTATAATACCGCTCCAAAAAGAAAAATAATTAACAACAATGCCAGTGGGTAATAT
>JAYPMF010000219.1:0-1674 GCA_038129785.1 Flavobacteriaceae bacterium | reverse complement strand
GTTATACCCTTACAAAATACGATTTTTGATCCAGCCAGTTCATTGCTCCTGAACCAAAAGTGATATTTTTTCCTTTACTTGTGCGAGGGGTAGTCCTACCACATTAGTATAGCTCCCTACGATTTGGATTATTCCAATTTTCCCAATCCACTCCTGTATTCCATAGCCTCCAGCCTTGTCTAGGGGCATTGCATTCTCAATGTAATAATCTATTTCTTGATCTGCTAAATTTTTGAAATATACTGTAGTGTTTTCTGTAATTATTTCAAATTTTTTTGCGGTTAAAAAGCCAACCGAGGTAATGACTTCATGAGATTTTCCAGAAAGAAATTTCAACATTTCTTTAGCTATTTTTTTGTTTTTTGGTTTTCCTAAACACCGATTCTCACACCATACGATGGTGTCTGCGGTAATTATAATTTGTTTAGGTTGGAGAATTTTGACAAAAGGAGCGTTGTTTTGTCGCTCGATACATTCTGAATTTTGATTTTCTTTCAGTTCTGGAGGAAAGGATTCATCAACCCAATGGGTTTTGATTGTAAAAGGGATTTTCAAACTTTCCAAAAAATCTTTTCTTCTAGGAGAGCCGGAAGCTAGAATAATCTCATAGTCATTGAGGTTCATAATTACATGAAATTGCAGATGTAAGGTTTTAGAAAATCCATTTATTTTGAACTCTCATTACTTGTTCCATTATCTCCCTAACACATCCATCTCCACCTTTTTTATGGGATACATAATCCACAATCTTTTTGACATCAGAGACGGCGTCTTGTGGACAAGTAGCAACACCTACCTTCTCCATTACAGCTATATCTGCTACATCATCTCCCATATAAAGAACTTCTCTAGGATCGATGTTTAAGGTTTTTATAAAATCATTGAAAGCAATTTCTTTTTTTTCAATTCCCAAATAAATTTTATTGATACCCAAAAGTTCGAGCCTTTTTCTGACTCCTTGGTTGTTACCTCCCGAAATGATTCCAATGTTAAAACCTTTATTTAATGCATATTTTAATGCATAACCGTCACGAGTATCCATCTCACGGTACATTTCTCCTTCAGAGGTAATTAGTATTTTTCCATTGGTCATAACGCCATCCACATCGAAAACAAAAGTATTAACTTTGTTGAGTAGGATTTTGTAGTTATCGTCATTCATGTTTTTTTTGAATTGAAGTAGTTAAATTTAAGTATAGTTTTTTTAAGTCTTTATCTGTGAGCAAATCTATGTGTTTATCTATGGTTCCTTGGTCACGCCTTAAAGCAGGTCCTGTTTGTGCATCTTTAGGGTCTTGGGTAAATGCTTTTTGATAGGTTTCTTCAATCAATGAATGGAAAATTTGGAAAGGAATTTCGTGCTTTTTTGAGAGCTCACTTCCTAGATGGAGTAGATGATTTCCAAAATTATTAATCAATACAGCGATCAAGTGGATTAAGGCTCTCTTTTCACTGTTAAACTCGTGGGCAACTCCTCCTAAATTATTGGTCAACTCGTTTAATAGGATTCGATCTTTTGACTGAGTGGTTTCGATACAAAAAGGAAGGTGTTCGAAACTCATGTCCCGCCCTTTGGTAAATGTTTGTAGTGGATAAAAAACTGCTTTTCTCGATGAGCCACTGAGTCGGTTTAGTGGAACGCCTCCTGCACAATGAGCGATCAAACCTTTGGTC
>JAYPMF010000218.1:0-1686 GCA_038129785.1 Flavobacteriaceae bacterium | reverse complement strand
GCTCGGTCGGTCTCCAACTCTCCCAATCTTTCAAGACAATATAAACACCCTCAATGTTTTTCCCCGCAACATTTTTGAGAGTCTTTATCTGAAAGGATAACCCACCAAGATTGAGCGAATCCAATTCTCTTTTTAAATCTTCAGGATTTTTTCCATCAAAGGTTAAAAAACGAAATGGCTGTGGGGTTCCGATGCCATGTTTAAATTTTCCCATTTGGGCTCCAAGACCGGTCATCGGATAACCCGCCACAGAATCAAGACTCGGAATATTGGGAGAAGTAGGAATCCATTTCAAACCGGTTTGTGGCCATGTCATGCTCCTTTTCCAATTTTTCATTGGTACAATTGCAAGTTGTCCTGATTTTCTTGCTTTTTCAGAAATCTTGAGGATACCACTTTCTTTTTTTGACCATAGTGCTATTTCCCCAATTGTCATTGCATGAACAAAGGGCATGGGAAAAGCCCCTACATAACTCATCCATTTCTCATCGATCATCGGACCAGCCATCTTTTGCCCTCCAAGAGGATTAGGCCGATCCAGAATAACAACTTGTACTCCCTCTTCGAAACAAGCTTCCATCGCATATCTCATGCAACTGATATAGGTGTAGCACCTTACCCCTACATCCTGTAAGTCAATAACTAGGCAATCAATTTTTGAAAGCATATTGGCGGTTGGTTTTCTAAACTTTCCATACAATGAGTAAACAGGCAGACCCGTATTTTGATCTATCTTGTCATCAACAGGAACGGCGGCTTTTTCATTACCATAAATTCCATGCTCTGGACCAAAAAGTGCGACCAAATCGACTTGTGAAGTCCTGCGTAACACATCAACGGTACTTATTCCCCTACTATTGACGCCAGCTGGGTGAGTTAAAAGACCAACTTTTTTACCTTTTAAAATGCCAAACTTTGTTTCTTCCAAATAATCTACACCCAAAGAAAATTTTGCCTGAATATGAAGGGGCCAAACTACGACAAAAAATAAGAGGAAAAAGAGAAAATATCCATTTATGGATAGGAATTTAGAGGAATTTTGTGTCATCATTTTCCTTTTTGTATGATTTAGAAACTAGCTTGTAAAGGAATACTGAAACTACTCCCAAAGAAATGCCGATTACAGAACCTCCAACAAACATTGGAGGAAATGTATCGATTAAATTTTTTAAATCTGACAATGCAAACTCAGACCAATTATACTCTGCGCTTAGAAGCTTGTTAGTTTCATATTCAATTCCAACCAAACGAAAAAAAATCATTCCTATTTGATAATCTGCAAAATAGATTGGTCCCATACTGAATGGATTTGAAATCCATTGAAGTGCTATAATGATTGGTAAATTTGCTCGTACCAGCATTGCCAGGAAGAAGACGACCAACATTTGAAGGCCAACAATTGGTAACATGGCAATCCATACTCCCCAAAAAAGTGCCGGGACAATTGTTCTACTGCGGAAAGACCAAAGGTAAGAGCGGTCATAAGCAAATTTAGAAAACCATTTCAAAACGGGGTAACGATGAATATTGGATCTTCTTGGAAGAGGTCTCATCCACTTCTTGAGCCTTCGAATACGTTTAAATCTTATTTCCTGATCCATTAAACGATGTGATTTAAGTTAAGTTTGGGAACTCGTACCCAATAAGTGTTTCAGTGAAATTTTGATTAGCTCGTGACAGATTTTT
>JAYPMF010000217.1:0-1695 GCA_038129785.1 Flavobacteriaceae bacterium | reverse complement strand
CCCGATGGTTATCTCTATTTGGGGGTAGAGGGAAAGGGAATTCTCAAGGTAGTTGAAAAATAATGAAAATATTTACTGGAATTATTGGCCTGTTTGTTCTTTTTGAAGGAATTTGGCTTTACCAAAAAAAACCTTTAGAGCAAAGTATTGCTAATGGTGAAGAAATTTATAATGACTTTTGCACTCAATGTCACTTAAACACTGGAGAAGGAGTTTCAGGAGTATTCCCTCCCCTGGCAAAATCAGATTTTTTGGTCAATAATATTGAGATTAGTATCAGAGGTCTCAAATATGGCATGAGTGGTCCTATTGTGGTCAATGGAGAGAAATATGATGGCGTGATGGGAGATCAAGGACTTGGTGATGATGAGATTGCAGATGTATTGAACTACATTCTTAATAGTTGGGGTAATCAATACAATGAAATGATCACTCTAGAGCAAGTTGCTTCAGTAAAAAAATAATCTATTGTATTTTGAGAAAAATTTACCGTTACATCTATATCATTATTTTTTTAATTTTTTTGGTATGGATGATTTTCTTGGATACCCACTCTGTAAAAATTCACAATGAATTAAACCAAGAGATCGAAAAGCTTGAAGTTAAAAAAAAAGAGCTCATAAATCTGATTGAAAAAGACAAAAGAGACATTGAACAATTAAAAAATAAAGACAGTTTGGAGCGATTCGCCCGAGAAAACTATGGACACAAAAAAGAGGAAGAAACTATTTTCTATATAGAGTTTGAAGATAGTTTATTTCCCCATTAATTTTTTTTTTTTTATTCATTCTAGTTTACTATAATTTTTGAGGCCATAATTTTAATTGTATTTTTATCAAAAATTATCTACTTAATAGATGGCTAAAATTATTGCAATTGCCAACCAAAAAGGGGGCGTTGGAAAAACAACTACGGCTGTAAACTTATCAGCGGCAATTGCCATATTGGAAAAAAGAATATTATTGGTTGATGCTGACCCACAAGCCAATGCGACATCTGGTCTAGGTATTGACATAAAAAGTCAAAAATTAGGAACTTATCAATTGTTGGAGCATACTGCTACAGCTAAACAAACCATTGTGGCTACCAGTACACCAAACTTAGATTTAATTCCCTCACATATAGATTTAGTGGCCACTGAAATTGAATTAGTCGATAAAAAAAATCGGGAATATATGCTAAGAGAAGCCCTTTATAACATCAATGATAATTATGATTATATCATTATAGATTGCGCACCGTCACTGGGATTAATAACATTGAATGCTTTGGTGGCTGCGGACTCTTTGATCATACCCATTCAATGTGAATATTTTGCTTTGGAGGGATTGGGTAAGCTATTAAATACAATTAAAAGTATTCAAAAAATACACAACAAAAACTTAGATATCGAAGGCTTGTTACTAACCATGTATGACTCGCGTTTGAGACTCTCTAATCAAGTTGTAGAAGAAGTTCAAAAGCACTTCGGTAAAATGGTTTTCAAGACCATCATTCAGCGAAATATTCGTTTGAGTGAGGCTCCAAGTTTCGGAGAAAGTATTATCGACTATGATGCTACCAGTAGAGGAGCAAAAAACTATCTTTCTCTCGCCAATGAAATCATCAAGATGACAAAAAATAATTAATGGTTAAGAAAAACAAAAAACAGGTTTTAGGTAGAGGGCTTTCGGCACTACTGGCTGATCCTGAAAG
>JAYPMF010000216.1:0-1734 GCA_038129785.1 Flavobacteriaceae bacterium | reverse complement strand
CCTTTGAACATAATTTAGAAAAATTAGGCTTAAAACTTCCTACCCCAGCAAAACCAGCTGGGAGCTATAAACCTTGTGTTATTGCGGATAATCTAGCATATATCTCAGGCCAAGGTCCTTTATTGGAAGATGGGACTTTTGCTCAAGGGGTAGTAGGAAAAGATTTAGACCTTGAGACCGCACAAAATCATGCACAAAAATGTGGTCTTGCTATATTAGCGGCCCTAAAAAATGAAATTGGCGATTTAAACAAAGTTACACAATTAATAAAACTCACTGGATTTGTTAATTGTACGATTGATTTTACCCAACAGCCTTTAGTCATAAATGGTTGCTCTGATCTAATGAAAAATGTATTCGGTGAAAAAGGAGTCCATGCTCGTGCCGCGGTAGGAGTGAATTCTCTTCCACTTGGGTTTTCTGTCGAAATTGAAGCCATCTTTCAAATTCAACGTTAATTTCTCGATTGACAACTAAATTATTTTAGCAAAATATCTTCACAGGAATATATTTTGAGGGTGGTGCCATGAAGGTTCAATTTCAAAACAACTCACTAAGTGTGAGTCATCTAAATAAATCTTACCAATTACATCCTGTTTGGCTTCGAGAGCGATTACCAGGTGAGGAGTATTTTGATATTGATACTCATCAACGTCTTTATGAACCCTCCTCAATTGATTTAAATCTTCAAATTACTTCGGCGATACTTTCTGATCATTTATTAAACATTGAGTTCAACGATGGTGTTAAAGGTTCATATAATATGGAAGATCTTCTTATGGAAATGGATGATCAAAAAAATAAACGAGGACCTTTGCCTGACAGAATTTTATGGGACTCATCTTTAGGTTTATTTCCTGAAGCTCAATTTGAGGAAGGAATGTCTGAAAAAAAATCTATGTACGATCTCTTAATTGATTTTTATAAATATGGGTTTGTGATCATTAAAAATGTTCCGACAAAAGATAAATATCTTCTCAAGTTTGTAAATTCAATTGGACCTGTCAAAATAACAAACTTTGGTGAATATTTTGATGTAATGTCTAAACCTAACCCCAATGATTTAGCCTATAAGCCTATTGCGCTACCTCCACATACTGATAATCCATATCGAAAACCTACTGCTCCAGGCATTCAATTTTTGCATTGCCTTCAAAATGAGGTAAGTGGTGGTTTTTCAACTCTTGTTGATGGTTTTGCCGTAGCTGAGCATATCAAAATAAATGACCCTGAAGCATTCCAATCACTCACGACAACAAACCTTCGGTATCAGTTTCGAGACAAAGATATTGTCTTAGAAAATTGGGGTGAATTAATTGAGCTTGACGAAGATGGAGATTACAAACAAGTTCGATATAGCACTCGAGTTGATTATGTACCCCCTTTAGATACTGAAAAACTTAGTACTTTTTATCGTTCTCGAAAGTTATTGAGTGAACTTTATTCTGCATCAGACTATGAGCTAAAATTCAAATTGCAGCCAGGAGATATCATGATGTTTGATAATCATCGTCTTCTTCATGGTCGAACTGCCTATGACTCCAATGAAGGTATGCGTCACCTTCAAGGATGTTATTTAGAATTTGATGCCACTGATGGCAAGCTCCGCCACCTAGCTCGAAAGTTCAAGTAGTTTCCAAATGGCCGAGTTAGATATCATCTCGGCAGAGGTATTTGCATGTAAATCAAATGCTCCTCAAATTATTTGGGCAAAAGATATGTCTCCAATGTTTG
>JAYPMF010000215.1:0-1907 GCA_038129785.1 Flavobacteriaceae bacterium | reverse complement strand
TTCATAAGCTGTTCTGTAGTCGAACAATGACTGGGACATCAACCCCACATATGCAGTGTTCAAATATATACATGATTTCAGTGCTGGGAAATCGTAATGGAGAGTCATAAATAAATTAGAAAACGTACATTTGTCCAAAATTAGTCTATTTCAATATATTTTGACATTTATTTCCTTTTTTAAGTCCAAAATCAAAACAACTCCCCTGTAATTTTTATGAATTCTGAAAGTATAAAAGACGCTAAAACAGCTGATGCTTACAAGCCCAGCAAATCATCAAAAGTATCTAAAGTCACCCTAATAGCTGCCATTGATGAGAATAGTGTTTTGGGAAAAGACAATCAATTGATCTGGCATTTACCAGAAGACCTCAAGCGCTTTAAACGTTTGACCACAGGTCATAGCATCATTATGGGGAGGAAAACCTTTGAATCCCTGCCCAAGGCATTGCCAAACCGCCATAATATAGTAGTGACGCGAAACCAAAATTATTCCAAGGAGGGAGTCACTGTTTGTCATAGTCTGGAAGCAGCTATTGGATGCACAAAAGACGATGACCAGCCATTCATAATTGGTGGTGGAGAGATTTACAAGCAGGCGATTGAATTAGCTGACGTGATTGAGTTAACAAGAATTCACTCCCATTTTGAGGGAGATGTGTTTTTTCCAAAAATCGATTTAAAAAAATGGACAATTGAAAAGGAGGAGAGGATGAGTCATCCCGATTTTGAATACTCTTTTATTACCTATAGTAAAATATAAATCCATCATGAAAGCATATATATTTCCTGGTCAAGGCTCTCAATTTCCAGGTATGGGAAAAGATCTATTTGATAAATTTGAAATGGCCAAAGAGATGTTCCATGTATCTGATGAGATCTTAGGGTTTGATCTTTCCACCATACTCTTAAAGGGTAGCAAAGAGGACCTTCAGCAAACCAGAGTAACTCAACCTGCAATTTTTCTTCATTCTATTATTACAGCAAAAGTTATGGGTGCTGATTTTCAGCCCGATGCAGTGGCTGGTCATTCATTGGGAGAATTTTCAGCCCTAACAGCTGCAGGAGTAATTGATTTTGAATCAGGGTTGAAATTGGTCTCTCAAAGAGCGGAGGCCATGCAAAAAGCCTGTAATATAAGTAAAGGAACTATGGCTGCTATCTTGGGGTTGGAAGACAAAAAAGTTGACGAAATATGCCAACAAATCTCTGGAGTGGTAGTTGCAGCCAATTACAATTGTCCCGGACAACTGGTTATTTCGGGCAGTATAGATGCAATAGAATCTGCTTGTGAAGATTTAAAAGCAGCAGGCGCAAAGAGAGCTTTGATTTTGCCAGTGGGTGGAGCATTTCACTCTCCTCTAATGGAGCCTGCTAGAGCTGAGCTCGAAAATGCTATTGATTCCACAAGTTTTTCTGATCCTCTATGCCCTATTTATCAAAATTCACCCGCGATAGCAGTTGAAGATCCCATAGAAATCCAAAAAAATTTGATCGCACAATTGACGGCCCCAGTCAGATGGTCACAAAGTATAAATTCCATGATTGAATCAGGAATTACAAATTTCATTGAAGTGGGGCCAGGAAAAGTTTTGCAGGGTCTAGTTCGGAAAATTTCTTCAGAGGTATCGGTTTCCTGTGCAGAAATTTAAGGACTATAAAAATGACTCTATAGTATCTGTAATGAAATTAATTTGATTGTCATCCAATTCTGTGTGCATAGGCAAGGAGACCACCTGGTCTACGATTTCGAGTGTCACTTTAAAATCATCGGGCTTGTAGTGTTCACTTGTATATGCCTTTTGTAAATGTAAAGGAATTGGGTAATAGATACCACAAGGGATGCCTTTATTATTAAGGTACTTTACCAAGCCGTCTCGATCCCCATCGATTAGCTTTAAAGTATAC
>JAYPMF010000214.1:0-1924 GCA_038129785.1 Flavobacteriaceae bacterium | reverse complement strand
TTTTAAGCATGTAAGAATCATATGGAATTTATCATTTACGGACTGCTTGCATATGGAGTGTGGGTCATCATTAATCTAATTACTCCAAGATTAGGCCTGCCCTGTCTTTGAGGGACAGCTCTTACCATAAGGTTCTTATGGAAAAAGATCTCAAAAAACTAATCGTATTTTAATGATCTGATTTTTTTGTTTTTTTCTTAAATTCATGCCAATGAATTTTTAATGTCTAAAAAAAGATTGATCATTATTGGTTCGGGCATGACCGGGATCACCTTAGCTAGTAATCTTGATCCAGAAAAGTTTGAGATCCAGATTTTGGATAAAGGCAGGGGGGTCGGTGGTCGTATGGCCTCAAAGACAATTTTTGTGGATAACAAAGAATTCAGATATGACTATGGTGCCCAATTCTTTACTGTAAGGTCCAAGGAATTTGGAGATCAAGTTTCAGAATGGGAAATGAAGAAACTTGTTAAGGTTTGGTGCAATGGATTTGAAAATAATGATGGTCACAATAGATACATGAGCACAAATGGGATGCGAGATTTATTGGGGAATATATCTTCAGGCCTGAAGATCCAGCAAAACCAAAAAGTTGGCAAGATCGAATATTTTGATGATTACTGGAGGTTAGGTGCCAGTAGGGCTAATTTTGAAAGTGAACTGTTGGTTATCACAACACCGCTTCCCCAGTGTGTTGAGTTACTTAAAACGATTCCTACTTTTGACCATCATGATTCTTTAGATGAAATCAAGAAGATTGAATATAAGAAGTGTATCGCACTCATTATGACGATGGGTTCCGAATCGAATTTCGATCCTCCTGGGGCCTATCAAATGATGGATCAGGACTGGGACTTTGTAAGTGACAACAAAATAAAGGGGATCTCACCCAATACATGTGTCACGGCACATGCGTCCAATGCTTTGAGCGAGCGTTTATGGAATGATGATGAAGCAAAGATTAAAGATCAACTCGTGGATAAAATTAAAAATCGATTTAATATAAAACCTGAACATTCTTTTTTGCATAAATGGTTGTATGCTCAGTCGAAGAAAAATTTGGAGGGTTATTTTAGGAAAATGAATCTTTACAACAACAGCCTTTTTATCGCAGGCGAGGTTTTTGGAGGGTCAAAAGTAGAGGGAGCCTATTTGTCAGGCTATCATCTGGCCAAGTATATGAACAATCAATATTAAATCGAATGATTTAAATATTGGTAATTGTTCTATACAGCATCAAGAATAAAAAAATGTTTTGTTAGTGAATACCAGAAATTCTAATTTTCCCCGGGAATTTTGTGTAGAGTATAAAAGTTCTAAGGAGACCGATCTTTTTAACGATTTCCCTTAAGAGGTAAAACAAGTCTTTCTTATTACGTGTTGCAAGAGTTATAAATTCTTTATCTCCACTCAGTTTGAAAGTTTTGGGGCCGATGGTTATGTCAAGATCGACCCTCTCAAGAACAATCCTGTCGAAGATATTTTCAGCCATTATCCTTCGTTCGGATTTTCACGGATCCATTAAGATTCCACTTGGCGTGAGTTGCCTCACTTCCTGTAGAACTGGGGACCATGATTTCCATGTTATCAAACTCATAGGTTATTTCAGCGTTCCTACCCGTTAATTTATCGTAGAGGCCTATCGCTAAATCGGGCCAGCTTTGTGTATCAGCCATTAGTTAATCCTGTATAAGAGTTAAGAATTACAAAAACCTACGTCCCTCCAACTCGAATGGATCTAACCGTCCGTCATTAAAGATCAAGCTGATGGGTCAGATCAGGATTCCCCGAATATCTGCCCACCAAGTTCAAATGCCTGTGGAAGAAGGGTTTACCAGATGTGGATGGGGGAGTTATTTCTGAAATCACGACCATGGTGGGGCATGTTGAAAAATATAAATGGTTGAGGTGAGAGGAGTCTCGA
>JAYPMF010000213.1:0-1934 GCA_038129785.1 Flavobacteriaceae bacterium | reverse complement strand
CTTGATCGCGCTTGAGTTGATTGATATAATTGATTTTATTTTTGCCATGAAAGAATGGAACATATTTTGTGTGTTGTTTACCTTGGACTTCTATTGCTATTTTTTTATTTGCGTTGTAGAAGTCGAGAGACAATTTTGTTCCTGCCACAGGAAACTCTTCAAACACAATATGCTTGTTCCAGTATTGTTTGAGGAACTGCTTTGCGTTGAATTGTATTTTACTGCGGCTTGGACCGTCCCAATCGATTAGGTGGTTTTTTGCTTTCTTAACAGTGCGAACCGCGCCTGTTAAGGTTTTAAAGCGCATTGGTTAACTTCTGAAAGTCTTCGTATAAAAATTCAGACAAGTCTTCGTTTTCTTCGAGAAAATCGATCAGGCGTTGTTCTCCCTGAAACTTTTCATTGATCTCAAATTTCTTGTCGGAAAGTTCTGAGATAAGATCTTCACTTACAGAAATCCAAGCACCTTTCTTGTCGATTAATTTAAAAAGATAAAGCATGTCTAGTATTTCACGAGCTCGCCAAATTGACTTGCCGTCTTTTTTACCATATTGAATTGGGTAACGAACAGTTGATCCTGTTTTTTCATTGACGCTCTTTCGAAAGCGAATTTTGCAGTAATGACCAATTGGTTCGCCTTTATCTTCAAGTTTAGTCGCTGTAGGATTTTTAAAAATTAAATCTGAGTTGTATCGTTCTTCAAACTCAAGAATAAAGTTTGCGTAGTGTTTGATTGCATTTCCGCCAGCTTGTTTTACTTTTGGTCCGCCGCGAGCAGCATATGGATTGGTTGCGACTTCTACGCGAACCTGACTTGTGAGAATCATTGTGTGGCCCATTTTGGTGATTGGTAAAACCATCTTTTTTAAGAATACCGATGTGATCAATGCGCCACCTGCAACTTGCTCGCTTTCTGCGAATGGCTTATCAATATCTCCTACTCTACAAAGAGCGTCAACGCTGTCAATAATGACCCTATATCTTTTATCATCTTCATTGTGAAACACTAGCTCCCGGATTAATTCAAATACTTTTTCGAATACATTACAGTCAAAGCAAAAAAATCTATCAGGGCTTGTGTCTATACCTGTTCGCTCTATCATCTCTGGACTTAATCTTCCCTCGCTTTTTATGTAGATGATCATCCCATTATCTTTAAAGTGATTTTGGAAGTTTTTCGCAAAAGTCATGGCGCAGCTCGTTTTTCCTCCTTCATTGATTCCCGTGAATCTATGCGCGCCATTCGGTAAGCCTCCCCCGAGGGCAATGTCTAAATTTAAGCTTCCGCTTGGTATTTTATAGTCTTCTACTTCGCAGAAATTGTAGTGATATTTTTGATTATCTTTGTCGGAAAGAAACTTTGAAATCTGATCGGTTGTTTGTATTTCTTTTGTTTTACTCATCTATAAATTGTCGAATTGTTTTTGGTTTTTTCGAGATTATTTTGTCGTCTCCAGATTTTTTACCAAGAGGTATTTCTACCTTTGGTGGAATTTTATAATTAAACTCGCGATATTTCTTTTGAATTTGCTTAAGGCCTTGTCCGGATCTCAGTACTGCGAGGGAAGGGACTAGTCTGATTGATATTTTTTTCCAAAAATCTTCATTCGGAAACATTTCTAGTAGATCATTTAGTAGCTTCATTTCTCGAGCCCAAAACATTCGCTTTTGTTTGTTTGGCTCAAATACTAATTTTTTTATGAGGTCTCGCTTGTTTAATTTTTTCACCCAATAAGGGTATCATGTTTAATTCGATTTGTCAATAGAAAAAGAATAATCTGGCACCTCTTGTCTGTATTTTATATTGCTGATTTTACTTCCAACGATATTTGTTATTTTTGACAAAAACATATCTTTATATTTAGATGTATCAGGTTCTTCTTATAGCGATATCTTTATTGATTAGAAAACTTTCATTTGTTTTTCAGAGTAAT
>JAYPMF010000212.1:0-1962 GCA_038129785.1 Flavobacteriaceae bacterium | reverse complement strand
GCATTTAAAAATGCTGTTTTTTGGTCCCATGAAAATCACTGGCAATGGGCCACACAACCCAATCCCAGAGAAAAGGCTTCTTTCTTGCCAGAGAATATCTTACCCATTGAAGAAAGTGGCCAGCTTAATCTGATAGAAGGAGAAAGTTTTATACTGGAAAATACGCCTTTGGGTTTTGATATTATTCTGGTTAATGGTCATACAGAAAAACAAATGTTACCCCTTATTAATTATCAGGGAAGAACTTTGGTTTTCACCGCTGATCTTATTCCAACGTTAGGTCATTTGCCAATCCCCTATGTAATGGGTTATGATACACGGCCCCTTATTACCATGGAGGAAAAAAATCGCTTTTTAAATTTAGCCTGCGAAAAGGATTTCTTACTATTTTTAGAACATGACCCATACCAGGAATTGATCTCTCTGAAACAAACAGACAAGGGTGTAAGTTTGAGTGAAAGACTTACTTTAGAAGATTATTTTTAACAAAATGCCCGAAAAGGGATTTATAACCAAACAAAAAAAACCTGTGGTTGGCGGGAATTATTAAGTTTCAACCAATTAACATAGATTTTAACGTGTGAAAAAACTCATTTATATATTCAGTCCTTTGGTAATATCTTGTAGTTCGATCAAATTTGTAGGAAACCCCACGATCACTCATCTTACTGACTACGTTAAAAAGGAGGTGCTGTCAGAATACGAAAAAAAATTCTGGCATTTGAAGGATCTCGCAAAGGACAGTATTCCAGGTATGAGCGTGGACCGTGCCCATAAGGAGTTGATCAAAGGTCAAAAAGGAGAAACTGTAATTATCGCTGTGATAGACTCAGGGGTCGATATTGAGCATCCTGAGCTGAAAGGAGCTATCTGGGTAAATGAGGATGAAATTCCAAACAATCTTGTTGATGATGACCAAAACGGTTATGTTGACGACATTCACGGTTGGAATTTTCTGGGTGATGCAGAGCTGGAAAATATGGAGTCTGTGCGGTTGCAAAAAAAAGAAAAACCCGGATCTAAAGCTTTCGAAAAATTTGAAAAAGACAGGCTGAAAAATATTAAAAATAAAAAAAAAGAACTAAGTGATATTGAAGACATTATCGAACAATATCATGAGTCTGACAGCATCATCAAGGTCGCCCTTGAAAAAGAAAATTATACCCTTGATGAGATTGAAAATTTTTCTCCTAAAACGTTTAGTCTTATGGAAGCTTTGATCTTCAGACGATTTCTGAATGATAATCAACTGACAAAATCAAAGCTTGAGGTTTATCTACAAGGAGCTCATAATAGTATCAATGCCCATTACAATATCGATTTTAACGGTAGAGCAGTCGTTGGAGATGATCCATACAATATAAATGACCACAGATACGGAAATGCAAACGTTATCGGCCCGAAAAAAGAGGGTGCCAACCACGGAACTCATGTGTCCGGTATCATTGCTTCCAGCCGAAATAATGACAATGGCAACAGAGGGGTTTTTGATAACTCCAAATTAATGGTTTTAAGAGCTGTTCCCGATGGTGATGAATACGACAAAGACATCGCCTTGGCCATACGCTATGCTGTAGACAATGGTGCTAAAGTTATCAATACCAGCTTTGGAAAGGGGTACTCTCCCAACAAGGAGTGGGTTTGGGATGCTTTGAAATACGCTGAAAAAAGAGATGTTTTGATTGTTAATGCCGCTGGAAACAGCGGGGCCAATATTGACCCTGGATATAAAAAAACTTATATAACCGATAATGTTGACGGAGAAGAAATTGTTTCAAATTTTGTAACAGTAGGAGCTGTTGGATCCTCCTATACTAATAAACAAGTGGCGTCTTTTTCCAACTTTGGATCCATAAATGTTGATGTTTTTGCTCCCGGATCTGAAATCTGGTCATCTGTTCCACACGAAAAGTATGAGTTCTACAGCGGGACCTCAATGGCGGCTCCAAATGCCTCCGGTGT
>JAYPMF010000211.1:0-1963 GCA_038129785.1 Flavobacteriaceae bacterium | reverse complement strand
TAAATCTGTTTGATAAGCCACCAAACCGTTTCCATATATTTGGAGGTATAAGTGATATAGGGATCGTCCATATCAACCCAATACCCGATGCGTTCAGTTAGGTTATTCCATACGTCAGTATATCGCATTACTGCTTTTTTACAAGCATTATTGTAATCTACAATACTGATGGTTTTTCCTATATCGTCCTTGGTAATGCCCAATTCTTTTTCCACACCAAGCTCTACAGGAAGACCATGAGTATCCCACCCTGCTTTTCGATCTACTTTAAACCCTTTTTGTGTTTTGTAACGGCAAAATATATCTTTTATAGCCCTTGCCATTACGTGATGAATACCCGGCATACCGTTGGCTGACGGGGGTCCCTCGTAAAAAATAAAAGGGGTTTGTCCATCTCTGTTGGTAATACTTTTAGAAAAGGTATCATCTGTTTTCCATTGTTCCAGAATTTCTTCTGCAACCTTGGCTAAATTCAGCTGTGTATATTCTTTAAATTTCACCTCTCCAGATTTTTTAAAAAGTTTTTGAAGTACTTAACATCAGCCTCGGGCTGTCATTAGTGGACTTAATGTGCGAAAGTAATTAATTTCAAGTAAATAGCGCAATGAAAAATAAATGTGAAACTGCTTTTTTAATCCTTATCAAAAGGTGTAACTCAACCCTAATTTTAAATTTCTTCCAGGGGCAGATATTCCGGAAGCAAAAGGGCGGTAGTGTACGTCAAAAATATTATCTAAAACAATTCTAAAAACGGTGTTTTCTCTCCATTTGTATTGCGCCAACCACGAAAGTTCATTCCATGCTGGGGAACCTGCAAAAATTATTGGATTTTCAGAAAGCAAGGGGGTTTCTTCTAAGCCGTCTTCTCCACCTAAGCTGTAGTCATTAGGGTCTTTTTTACCGCTAAATTGAAAACTCAGATGACTCAACAAATCATTTTTTTGATATTGTAAAAACAAACGACCAAAGGCAGGAGAGATGGAGGGTAAAGGACCGTATTTTTTACTTTTAACAGCTCTGATAAGATCTAAACTACCGCGAACAGAAAGTGGATCGCTGATCGAAAAATTACCGTCTATAGATGCTCCGTATAGGTATCGATTGCCCAAATTATTATTTGCAATGGTTTGAACCTCCTCTCCATTGTATAGAATGGTTTTAATATCAGGAGTAGAAGTATCTGCAAAAATGACATAGTCACTCCGACCAATATGTCTTGAGATCAAGGTGGTGAATCCTCTGATTGAAATATAATTTTTGGATTGGTTGAAATATTTGCTGAGCCCTAATTCAAAGTTGTAGGCGTATTCTGGATACAAAAATGGATTTGGCACCACTAATAAGCCGTTACCTTCTCTTATTTTTCCTACATCGTCAATATTTGGATTTCGAAATCCATTTGAAATAATGGCATTCCACTGTGTTTTTTCAGAGGGGCGAAATGTCAATGCTAGTGTTTGGGTAAGTGCAGTTGCATCTAGTTTTACCATTTCAAGCAGTGCATTGATGTTGTAATATTCTTTCCACATTGCCTCTAGATTTGTGTTGGTAAACCGAAGTCCCAAATTCAGTGTTAATTTTTTGTTGAAATCCCAAATCCAGTTTATAAAACCAGCAAAGCTATCGTAAGAACTTCCCTTACTAGGATAACGCGTAGGAAAAGGAGATGAAGGAGACAGCCCAGTGATATTATTTTGTTGGATAATGAGGTCTTTCCCAAAGGCGAAAGATTTTACCTTGTTATAAGTTCCCTCAAAACCGTAGGAAAACGAATGTTGATCAGACAGACTGAATTCAAAATCTCCGTTTAGACTCCAAACATCTACTTTTTCTTTTTGTATTTTACGTGTTAGACTCCCAAAAGATCTACTGTTTCGAGATTCTTCAATGGCTTGATAAGCCAATGTGATTTTACCAGAGTTTAAAAACTTTTTTTGTGGGAAGAGTTTGAGCTGAGGTGCTA
>JAYPMF010000210.1:0-1969 GCA_038129785.1 Flavobacteriaceae bacterium | reverse complement strand
TACAGAAGGGGTATTTATACTTACTTAAAACGAACTAGTCCTTATCCCTCCATGATTACATTTGACGCGGGAAGTAGAGAGGTTTGTCTAGTGAGACGATCTCCTACCAACACGCCCCTTCAAGCTTTGGTTACCATGAACGATCCCGTTTATTTGGAGGCGGCAATGAAATTGGCAATGTCATACAACCACAAAGAAAGTAAAACCGCTATTCTTGAAATGTATCAAAAAGCTACTTTTAGAAAAGTAGACGAAGAAAAATTAAATAATTTAATACTTCTTTACGAGGAGGCTAAATTAAATTTTGAAAATGATCCTGATCAATTAATCAATTTCTTTGGGATGGATGATCCAACAGATGTTAAAACAGCATCATTGGCTATCATTGCCAATGCTATTATGAACTTAGATGAATTTCTAACTCATGGATAATATAAAGAAATTATTAGAAGAAAGAAGAGTAGTTGATGCAAAGTTCAACAGTAGAAGACATTTTATCAAAGATTGTTCTTTGGGCCTAGGGGGATTAGCTTTAGGTAGTTTTTTGAATTCCTGCTCATCTGGTAATCCAGCAACTCCTGCTTATACCAAAGATAGGTCATTGAATCCCATGGCTTCTGTGCCGTCGCCTTTCCTTCCCAAGGTAAAAAGTGTCATATATCTTCATATGGTAGGTGCCCCTTCCCAATTAGAGTTATTTGACTACAAGCCTGAGTTGAAAAAGCTTCATAACAAGCCTTGTCCGCCCTCCTTACTTGATAGTAAGAAGTTTGCATTTATACAAGGGGTTCCCAATATGCTTGGTCCGCAAGCTAAATTCAAACGTGAGGGTGAAACGGGAAATTGGGTTTCTAATCATCTACCATATTTTAAAAAAGTTATTGATGAGGTGGCCTTTCTTAAGGCAGTTCACACAGATCAATTCAATCACGGACCTGCTCAGATGCTTATGCATACAGGAAGTCCTAGAAGTGGACGCCCTAGCATGGGTTCTTGGGTTACTTATGGTTTAGGTTCTGAAAACAATAATTTACCAGGCTTTGTGGTGCTCACTTCGGGAGGAACACCCGATGCTGGAAAAAGTGTTTGGGGCAGCGGTTTTTTGCCCTCTGTATATCAAGGGGTACAATGTCGTTCCAAAGGTGATCCAGTGCTTTATCTTAAAGACCCAAAAGGGGTATCCAGAAATTTGAAAAAGAAAATTTTAGAATCTATTAATGAAATAAACCTTAAGGAGCATAAAAAATTTGGTGATCCTGAGGTTTTGACTCGGATTAATCAATACGAAATGGCCTATCGTATGCAGATTTCTGTACCCAAAGTCATGGATATTGATAAAGAGCCAGATTCAATAAAAGATATGTATGGTGTAAAACCAGGAAAAGAATCCTTTGCTAACAATTGCCTTTTGGCTCGTAAAATGGTTGAACAAGGGGTAAGGTTTGTTCAGTTATACGATTGGGGCTGGGATTCACATGGAGCCAGTCCAACCGAAGCGCTCGACTCTGGTTTTTTAAAAAAATGTAAGGAAACAGATCGACCAATCGCTGCACTAATTCTTGATTTAAAACAAAGAGGACTTTTAGATGAGACCCTAATTGTATGGGGTGGGGAGTTTGGAAGAACCCCCATGTGGGAAAATCGATTAGGCATTCAAAATTCTCCGGGTAGAGACCATCAAGGAGACGCCTTTACCATGTGGATGGCTGGTGGTGGTATCAAAAAAGGCGCCGTTCACGGAAAAACAGATGAAATTGGATATTCGGGTATTGAAGGGCGTGTTTCAGTTTATGACATACAAGCCACTATATTGCATCTCCTGGGCTTCAACCATGAACAGTTCACCTATCAATTTCAGGGGCGTCCTTTCCGATTGACTGATGTTGAAGGGCATGTAATTAACGAAATTTTGGCCTAAATTTTTTAGTATCAACTAATCAAAATGAGAAATGGATTTTATATTTGACTT
>JAYPMF010000209.1:0-1978 GCA_038129785.1 Flavobacteriaceae bacterium | reverse complement strand
TCAAGTACACAAATGTTATAAGCTTTGTTAGTAAAACATGAGCGTTTTACGGTCAAGTGATCAAAAGATTCAGGCAGCCCTATCACATTGGATGCATATCCTGCTGAAAGTGAAACAGCTAACAAAGGGGCTAAGTATTTTGCATTTGCACTCGAGCTTAAAACTACAAGATTTACTTGATTAGCTTGTGCAACTGAAGCTATATTTTCGGCATATGTTAAGGCGGTAAAATTTTCTAGAGAAGGATCACTGATTTGAACAACTCTTTCCACACCATAAGCCCCTAATGTTTGGTGATCTTTATGGTTGAAACTAACAGCAATCAATTGAACTCCTAGTTTATCAGCGATAGCTCTTGCATATGATGCCAATTCAAGCGCTGATTTTTTAAACATTCCGTTTTCAGACTCCGTGTAGATTAAAATACTCATACTATATTTTTCTATATTACCTTAGCATCTTTATGTAGCAAATCAATCAGTTGGTCAATTTGATTGGGATCCACCATTTTAACTGCACCTTTTGGTGCAGGCTTTTCAAATTTTGTAATAACAGATTTTACATCGCTTTCTATAGCTGGAAGAACCGTCAAACTTTTTTGCCGAGCTTGCATGATCCCCCTCATGTTAGGAATTATTAAATCTTTTTCTTCAACCAGGCCTTTTTGAGCACCAATTACTAGTGGAAGCTGACATGAAACGGTTTCAATTCCACCGTCAATTTCTCGAGATGCTCTTGCAAAATTATCTTTTATTTCTAGTGCCACACAATTGGTTACAAAATTATACCCCATAAAGGCAGAAAGCATGCCCGGTACCATAGCTCCATTATAATCAATGGATTCTCTTCCTGCAATTATTAAATCATAATTTTCTTCCTTACAAAGGGAACTTAATTGTTGCGCCACCTGAAAGCCATCAGTAGGATTCAAATCTATCCTAATGGCCTTTTCGGCTCCAATGGCCAAGCACTTTCTTAATATGGGTTCACAACTCAAATCCCCTACGGTAACAACTGTTACCTCTGCCTTTTGTTTTTGTTGAAACCAAACAGCTCGTGTAAGCCCAAATTCATCGTTGGGGTTAATGATAAATTGAACACCATTTTTATCAAAGGCCTTTGAATCGTCAGTAAAATTTATTTTTGATGTGGTGTCAGGTACATTACTGATACATACCAAAATTTTCATAAAAGGATTTTTAAGTCAATCATTAAAATGGTTGTATGACAAATTAATAAAACTAGGATTATAAATTGATTATAACAGTTAACAACCTACAAATACAAATTTATTAAAAAATATTATGCATGCATAATATTTTTTATTTTATTTTATTTTAATCTTGGTGTTAGCGGAAAGTTAACAAACGCAGTTGGGGTTTACTTTTTTGCAATATTCACTTAAGGTCATTCCCTTATATTGCTTGAACAACTTATCAAACTTTTCTTTTGAGGCATAGCCACAAATTCTCCAAATATTATCCAAGTCGCCACTTATCTTGTGCGAGTCTTTTGACTTTATGATACTGTCTGCAATTGAGATGGCATAGAGAAGCTTTGATTGGTCAGCCACTCGGATTACCTGATCATCTTTGTTGATTTCTAAACCCATCTTGAAATTAAATATACAAAAAAATGGCAATCAAATTAATCATAAAAAGGTGGTGAAGACTTGGAAAATTACCCCATCAAAGACTGTACTTTCATCGCTAAGCCCATATCTCCATCAATTTTGACTTGCCCTCCCATAACTGCCATCATGGGGTTGAGTTCTCCATCCCTGAGTTTCTCCAAAACTTCAGTGGAAACTGTTATGGTACAATCTGCTTCCAAGTCATCCATAGAAACAGTATTTTGCTCGCCATTACCATCAATAAATACAGCGTTTTCATCGACCATAAATTTTAGGGTACCTCCCAAAGGACTGGCATTTTCAGCTTTCTCTTTAAACTGTTCAAATACTTTTTGATGACTCATA
>JAYPMF010000208.1:0-1979 GCA_038129785.1 Flavobacteriaceae bacterium | reverse complement strand
GATGTCCCTTACAATGCCCGTATTGTTCAAACCCAGTGCAACTCGAGAAAAAAACAGGTGAACTCACAACTGACGAGTGGAAATCGGTAATAGATCAAGCGGTTGAAATGGGTATGCATCAAATTCATTTGTCAGGAGGGGAGCCAACCGTTCGGCATGATTTAGAGGATATTGTTGAGCATTGTAGTAAACAAGGGCTTTATACCAATCTAATTACATCAGGTGTGTTATTGAATCTTGATAGGTTAAAGAAATTAGAATCGCTTGGTTTGGAACATGTACAGCTTTCATTTCAGGATACAGACAATGAGAATGCAGATAGAATAGGAGGCTTTAAGGGTGGTCATTCAAAAAAACTTGAAGTTGCAAAATGGGTCAGAGAAGTTGAACTACCTCTAACTTGTAATTGTGTTGTCCACAGACAAAACATTGATAATTTAGAAAATTTTATTCAGATGGCTCTCGATCTAGATGCTGAAAGAGTTGAGATAGCTCAGGTCCAATATTACGGATGGGCTTTGAAAAATAGAGCCGCATTTATCCCAACTCCTGAGCAGCTTGATCACGCCACAGAAATTGTTGAAAAAGCAAGAGTGGATTTGAAAGGGAAATTGGTTATTGATTATGTAATACCTGATTATTATGCCAAACATCCAAAAAATTGTATGGGTGGTTGGGGAAGAAGATTTTTGAATATGAATCCCAAAGGTGATGTCTTACCTTGTCATGCTGCAGAAACAATACCGCATCTTAAATTTGATAATGTACGAGAAAAGAGTTTAAAGTGGATTTGGGAAAACTCTGAAGCTTTCAACATATACAGAGGAACAGACTGGATGCCAGATCCTTGCAAATCATGTGATAGAAAAGAAATAGATTGGGGAGGTTGCAGATGCCAAGCTATGGCATTAACAGGTGACGCCAAGAATACAGACCCAGCATGTTCTATATCTCCACTCCATAACGAAATTTTTTCAATGGCGGCTGAGGAAGCTAAAAGAGCTCCACCTGAGTTTATATACAGAAGATATGGAGTGAGGTTTAATTCACCAATCTAACTACTATTGTTTAGAATGATAATAATTATCATTATTGCTGACAAACAATGATTTTATCCTTAAATATACAATAAATAAAATATAAAAAAGGATGTAAAAATGAAAAAAATTTTTCTAACTCTATTTTTTGTAATGTTTTCAGCAAATGCATTTGCAGCAGATGTAACGATAAAAATGCTAAATAAAAATAAAGAAACTAAAAAAAGAATGGTTTATAGCCAAGAACTCGTAAAGATAGACGTTGGCCAATCCATTGAGTGGGTTCCAACTGATAAGGGACATAATGTAGAGATGTTAGCTGGTCCTGACGGTTACGATATGCCAAAAAAAACAAAACTAAATGATCCAGTAACTATGACCTTTAGTGTTCCCGGAATATACCTTTATCAATGCTCTCCACATGCCGCATTAGGAATGATTGGTTTGATTGTTGTTGGAGGAGATACGTCTAATATGGACGCTATTAAGTCTAAAAAACTAACTGGTTCTAAATCCAAGAAAAAAAGAGACAAGTTATTGGGCAGTATCTAATAAGACCTAATGAATTTTTAATTAAGCCCAGGATTTTTCCTGGGCTATTTTTATGAAAAAAATATCAGTCATTTAAAGTTAATATCTTCTCATATCAATTTTTTTTTTTTCATTAGCAAAATAAAACAGGAGAGATCAACAAATTTAGGTTTCTTAATATAAGTTATTAAGAGGTTTATTATTTAACGGGAGCTCTTCCTTTGATAAGTGCGTCTGTGGTGCTATCAGATTTTTTTCTTTTGCCTGGTTTAAGGGTTAGAGTAGGGATGCTGTGTTTAGCCAGTATTTTATCAATATCTTTTTGATATTCTTTGATAAACTTGTTTAGCTTTTTCTTCCAATCAGTTTCGCCATCTCTTACTCCCATAGTTGTATAATAATCCATTCTAC
>JAYPMF010000207.1:0-2057 GCA_038129785.1 Flavobacteriaceae bacterium | reverse complement strand
ATATAGGACTAAATTACCATGGAACTTAAAATTCACCTACTCACTAACTTACAGTAACTCAAGAAATCAAAATGATTTTGCAAACAACTCACTCATGTTTTCCGGAGATATAGAACTTACCCCTAAGTGGAACGTTGGAGGTTCTTCCGGTTTTGATTTTAAAAATCATGGATTTACATACACTCAGCTTAGGTTCAATAGAGATTTGGATAGTTGGCGTTTGGATTTTAGCTGGGTGCCTTTCAGCAATCGTGCCTCATGGAATTTCTTTATTGGAATTAAATCCGGACTTTTGAGTGATATAAAATATGAGAAAAACAGAGAACCAGACAGACGCCTAAGATAGAATATGAAAAAAATAATCACTACCCTAAAAGCCCCTGCTCCCATTGGCTCATACAACCAAGCAATAATGGTAAATGATACACTTTATCTATCAGGTCAAATTGGGCTTGATCCACACTCAATGAAGGTTGTAAATGGAGGTGCCAAAGAAGAAACAAAACAGGTGATGAAAAACTTAAAAGCAGTCTTGGAAGCTGCTGACATGACCTTTGATAATGTGGTTAAAAGCTCAATATTTATAATAGATATGTCTGATTTTGGTAAAGTGAATGAAATCTACGAAAGTTATTTCAGTAATAAAGCTGCTCCAGCCAGGGAGACGATAGCTGTAAAGACACTACCAAAAAATGTAAGAGTAGAAATATCAATGTTAGCAATTAGGTAGATTTTTACGGATTCAAAAGTTTTTGATGGTACTCTACTAAACTATCAATTGGTCTTTTGACTACGTTACCCATTTGTAAACCATTATTTTTGAGGGCTAAATTAATTTCATCTTTAAGATAAAATGCTATGGAACCAATAAAATGGATTGGTATTTCCTTGGCATCATCAAATTGTAAAATCTGATGAAAAATAAACCTTTGAAGACCATTTTCAATAATGGATTTCATTTCCGAAACTTCTTTGTTCTCAATAATAAATTGTGCAAATTTTGCAAGATAAGTGTTGGGGTTTTCTCTCCTGTAAACATTCTCTTTAATCGTATCTGGTGATAAATCATATTGATCCTCGAACTTTTTAGCCAAAGCATCCGGCATGGTCTTAAAATAGTATGCCCGAATAAGTTGTTTTCCATAAAAATTCCCACTGGCCTCATCCATCAGAACATATCCCAAAGAGGCAATTCGTTGTTCAATCGCTTTTCCATCAAAATAAGTACAATTTGAACCTGTTCCCATGATGCAAACAATGGCAGGTTCGTTGGGTTGGGTTGTAGCATATACGGCTGCATAGGTATCCTCTAAAACTGAGAATTTGCTATTAGTGAAAATTTCTGAGAATACTTTTTCAATCCTTCGGGCAGGAGATTCCACACCACAACCCGCACCATAAAAATAAACATATGAAACATCTTCTCTGTTTTGATATAAATCGTAGTTATTAATGATCCGCTCAGTAAGTATGGCGCTGGGAAGAACCTGTGGATTGAGCCCTAAAGTTTGAGTGGAAAAAAGGACATTACCAGTTTCGTCGAGGGCAATCCAATCGGTCTTAGTTGAGCCACTATCAACAATAAAAATCATTTAGAATGAATTATAATTGATGAATGTGCTTTGCAAGGTCGATCAACTTGTTTGAATATCCACACTCATTATCATACCAAGAAATTATTTTGTAAAAAGTAGGATTGAGTTGCATACCGGCATCGACATCAAAAATTGAAGTTCTGGTATCACCTACAAAATCCTGAGAAACCAAAGGATCATCGCAGTAACCCAAAATTCCTTTCATTTCGTTTTCTGAAGCAGCTTTCATGGCAGCTTTTATTTCATCGTAGGAGGTTTCTTTTTTGAGTTTTACTGTCAAATCTACCACGGAGACGTTGGCGGTAGGAACCCTAAAAGCCATCCCTGTCAATTTTCCAACAAGGGCGGGAATCACTTTGGTAACCGCCTTGGCAGCTCCGGTAGAAGCAGGCATAATGTTTAAAAGGGCACTTCTACCTCCTCTAAAATCTTTTTTGGAAGGTCCATCGACTGTAAATTGAG
>JAYPMF010000206.1:0-2062 GCA_038129785.1 Flavobacteriaceae bacterium | reverse complement strand
CGATTGGGTGGTTGATGCTTTTGAAATACATATTCTTGAGTCAGACTTTTACGGAACAGGCATGATTCCAAGGAGTGATCAGGGAGTAATTTTAATGGAGCATTCATTTGCATGAAAATTACTTACTTGTACAAAAAATTTAAAGCCGACCTAGCGGATACTCGCCAAAATTCTTCAAAATTTGATCTAGGATTACATTTAAAGATGTGGATATCTGAGTACATTTTCAGATTAGACACCGTTAATGCTGGCTATATGTGGACGAGCTACCCCCTACATCAATTTCTTCATTCCTTAAATTTGAAGAACAAAAATGTACTTGAGTTCGGCAGCGGCGGTTCCACCGTTTTTTTTTTAAAAAGGAAGGCCAACTTAATTACCTTCGAGCATTCTCAAGTCTGGATCGAAAAACTAAGATTAAGAATGGGACATCAATCCAAATGGAAATCATATCTTGTTGAATTTATCCCACGCGAAGATGATCAAAACGGGCACCTCAAATATATTGAAAAAATCCAAGATATTGAGGATGAAACCTTAGATATTGCCCTAGTAGATGGAAGACATCGGGTAGAATGTATCCGTGCAGTCCAATCAAAATTGGTACCTGGTGGTCAGATCATTTTGGATGACTCAGATAGACCTTCTTACGAAGAGTCATATGAGATTCTCAAGAATTGGAAAACTTTTAGGATAAGTGGGTATGCTTACATGTCCGATTATAAAACCCTCTCAACGGTATGGCAGAAACCCTCTTAAATAAATAAATGCTCATCTCTTTGGAAAAAATAATTGAGAAGTTCAAAATTAAAAGCGTTTATATTGCCCATTTTGGGGCTCACCACGGTCAGGAAGTCGCAATGTATCAAACGAACAATTTCGAAGAGATTCATTTGTTTGAACCTCAATCAACTGCATTCGAGTTATTAGAATCATCCTACCAAAATGTTAAAAATATATTTTTATATAATTTCGGACTTGGTGCTAAAAATTCCTCCAGCTTGCTACATTTAGACTCAGGAGACGGGCAGGCATCTTCGGTACTCAAACCACATTTACACAAGGACCTTTATCCTTACATCGAATTTAATGATTCCGAAGAAATTGAGATCAAAAAATTTGATGACTTAGAACTTAACAAGATTAATTTTCTCAACATAGACATTCAAGGTTACGAGCTCGAAGCACTGAAAGGCTGCGAAAATCAACTAAAATCGGGGATTGAATACATTTACACCGAGGTGAACCGTAAGTATGTTTACAAAGATTGCGCACTGATTGGAGAGATCGATAATTATTTAAACAATTTTGGATTTAGCCGTGTGATTACAAAATGGTGGAACATCCTAACACCATGGGGGGATGCATTTTACATAAAAAATAAGAAGCTAAGTCTTTCTCAAAAATTTATATTAAGTCTAAAAAAACTGCTCTTCTTGGAACCTGTATTATTTTTCTTTTACGATCTCATCTTAGTGATTGTAAAATTTTTTGACTTCGTGAGCTCAAAGTTTCTCAATTTAAGAAGACGGTTTATCTCATAATTTCAGATAAAAAAATAATTATTCGTTATGAATATGGACAATTGGGAAACATACTTTTTCGCTTATCCAATGCATTGGCTTATGCACTTGAGCACAATTACAAGGTAGAGGATTACACCCTGGCGTTTTGCAATTATCATGATGGTAGTTCCAACATCTGTTTTTTTGAAAACTATCATCCCTTTCACTTTTTTGAATACCCCCGCCCAAAATCACGCTTGATCAATCGAATAAAGTGGAAGTTTCGAGATAAGAATTATCGTAAAATTAAAGTGATCGAAAATTTCGATCCTTCCTATGATCTTTCAATTTTAAATCCTGCATCATCGCACAAACTTAAAGGTTTTCACTTCACAGCGGGTGATTTGATTGTCAAATACCGCAGACAAATTTGCCAGATTTTAGATTTCAAAAGTTCACTTAAAAGTCCGATCGAGTCCTTACTCAAAGAAGCCAAATCAAAATATGATTTTCTTTTAGGAGTTCATATCCGAGAAAACGACTTCAAGGATTTTTAC
>JAYPMF010000205.1:0-2071 GCA_038129785.1 Flavobacteriaceae bacterium | reverse complement strand
ACAAGCATAAACTTTTGACAGATTACCTTTCAGACAAAGGTTACCGCTCTTTCCAGTCAGGAAAATGGTGGCTGGGATCGTGGAGGGAAGGAAAATTTGATGATGGAATGACCCATGGTGATTACAAAAAAAGAGGAAGGCATGGAGATGAAGGGTTAAAAATCGGCCGTGAAGGATTGGATCCAATTTTTAATTTTATAGATCAAACTCAAAAAGATAATATCCCATTTTTTGTTTGGTATGCTCCTTTTTTACCTCACACTCCTCACAACCCCTCCAAAGAACTATTAGATAAATACATTGAAGTAGCACCCAACGAAAGTGTTGCCAAATACTGGGCAATGTGTGAATGGTTGGATCAGACAGTAGGGGATTTGATGAATTATCTTAAAGAAAAATCTTTAGACCAAAATACTCTTGTGGTTTATACCACCGACAATGGTTGGATTCAATCTGGAAAACACAACCGATACGCCCCAAGATCAAAAAGAGCCCCACACGAAGGAGGGGTGAGAACCCCAATCATGTTTAAACTACCGGGTGTGATTCAACCCGAAATCAATAACACAAACTTTGTCAGTAATATTGACTTGGTCCCAACCGTATTGAATTTTTTAAACGTTAGCAATAAGGAATTGCCTGGGATCAATGTTCTGAACAAAGAAAGATTGAATAAAAGGAAAACCCTTTTCATCGAATGCTACAACCACGATATATTAAATGTAGAAAAGCCCTCTGAAACTGTTTTATACAAAATCGCATTGAATCAAAAATGGAAGTTGATGCTTCCCAATAACAAAATGGTGATAAAAGCATATGATACTCCCCAGGAGCAATATTATGGGTACTACTCAAATGAACCTCAATTATTTGATTTGGAAAATGACCCTGAAGAAAAGGTAAATCTGGCGAATAAATATCCTGATATCGTTACCAAAATGAGCCGTCAAATCAATGAATGGTGGCAACCGATCCACTAAAAATCTAATCAAAACCTTATGTGTCAATTAGCCTTTAAAATGTATCTCAAACCCAATAGAGTTGCTGAATACCAAAAACGTCACAACAAAATCTGGCCTGAATTGGCGCTACTTCTCAAAGAAGCAGGTATTAGTGCATATCATATTTTCCATGATCCTGAAACAGATTGTCTGTTCGCCTATCAGGAAACTGGTGGAACAGACTCCCAGTCATTAGGTGAAAATCCTATAGTCAAAAAATGGTGGGAACACATGAGCGACCTGATGGAAACTCACCCCGACCATTCTCCAAAACAATTAAATCTAAATAAAGTATTCTCCCTATGATGAACAGAACAATCAAACTCGTCTTTTTAATGGTACTTTTTTGGTCATGCGATGAAAAAGCCAAAACCCAAAACCCCCCAAATATCATTGTAATTGTAACCGATGACCAAAGGTGGGATGCCATTGGCTACGCCGGAAATGAAATCATCATCACTCCAGAACAAGACCAATTGGCAAAAGAAGGAACCTATTTCAACAAGGCTTTCGTAACCACCCCAATCTGTGGTGCCAGTCGTGCGACTATTATCACAGGACTGTATGAGCGAAAACACAAATTTACCCTTGGTGGCACAATCCTTGACTCGATCTACAACCAACAAAATTATGCTTACCAACTAAAGAAAAAAGGTTATAAGACTGGCTTTTTTGGAAAACTTGGGATTAAAAATAATGGAGGGTTGACCGAATCATTTTCTGAACACGAGGTATATGATCGAAACAACAATTTCAAAGATCAAAGAGGATATTATTACAAAACCATTGGAAAAGATACGGTTCACCTTACCCGGTATACCGGACACAAAGCCATAAGTTTCATCGAAAATAGTACTAAAGATCAACCCTTTTGTTTGTCTATTAGCTTTAGTGCTCCCCACGCACATGATGGTGCCTGGGAGGGGATTCAAAAACAATATTTCTGGCAGCATGAAGTAGATAATTATTATAGTGATATTGAGATCCCAGGACCAAAAAATGCCACCGATAAACAATTTAATGTTCTGCCGAAAGAGGTAAGGGAAGGATTTAATAGAACTCGTTGGTAT
>JAYPMF010000204.1:0-2098 GCA_038129785.1 Flavobacteriaceae bacterium | reverse complement strand
GTTCTAGCAACTTCATAAAGACTTTCAATTAGTTCTTCCATACTAATATCTTGTTTATTATACACACCAGCAATTTTACCTCTATCTAGAACATATAATCTATCTACTATGGGATAAACATGAAAAATATTATGGTCAATAAATATTGCTGATTTACCTGCCTTCTTTATATTTTTTACAAATTCTAAGGTTTTTTTGGTTTCCGTTAGAGACAAACCCATTGTTGGTTCATCCAAAATTACCAATTCAGCTTCAAAATATAGAGCTCTTGTAATGGCAACACCTTGTTTTTCTCCTCCTGACATTGTTGCAACTGTATTATCAGGATGGACTGCAGTTGATGTAAATCGCATATGTTCTTTCATCAGTTTTTCTGATTCGGAACGCATTTTTTTTACATCAAGCAAACCCAATGAATTTCTCAGTTCGCGCCCCATAAACATGTTACGCCAAATGGATTGCTTCTCACACAATGCTCTTTCTTGATATACAGTTTCAATCCCTAATGATCGTGCTCTAGACACAGACCAATCATTAATTTCATTTCCTTTAAAATATATTTCACCACCTTTATCTGGAACATGAAAACCCATTACGGTTTTAACTAATGTGGATTTACCTGCACCGTTATCACCTAACAATCCCACAATTTCACTAGGATAAACTTTGAAATCTACCTGACTTAATGATTTAACTTCACCAAAAGTCTTAGAAACGTTAATTAACTCAATAACCGGTTTATCTCTTGTGTCCTTTGAAATCGTAGTATTCATATATGATTCTATAAAAGTACCCGGGATGTAAATCCCGGGTTTTGTTATTTCATCTTATTTCAACTGCTGCTAACGGGGCAACTGCATCAACATTACTTTGATCAACAAAGGCTCCAGCGGTATTAATATGCAATCCTGAGAAACCATATTTCTTGGTTAAACAGATATTCATCATCGATAAATATCCTTGAAGATACGGTTGCTGATCAATTACTAAATTTTGGTAACCTGATTGGATTGATTTTGCCGTATTTGGGGACATGTCAAATCCAGCAAAAAATACATCACCGGGTTTTAGACCAGCTGCTCGAGCATAAACACCTACGTTTGAAGTCAGACCTCCATGATCTGTAACTGCAATTTTGACGTCGGGATTAGCACCCATTAAACCTACAAATGTTGCTGTACCTGCATTGGGATCAGCATTTGTTGCCCCATCAATTTCTTGATAGATGATTTTGGCCCCTGCCTTTTCAAAGGCATCCATTACCCCGACAGTCCTTTGCCCTCGGTCACCACCTTGTCCTTTAAGACCCCAAACAAAGACTTTATCTCCGCTTTTTAAATTTGCTCTTTTTGCTGCTTCAGCACCCAGATTAAAACCTGCTTTGTAGTTTGGTGCTCCAACAAAACCAAAACCTTGAGCAGAGTATTTTTCTTGGCTTTTTGGAAGTGCCGTATTTAATGTTGTAAAGATCATTCCCCTATCATAAGCCCGTTTTACTACTGGTCCTGTAGCATCCTCACCGGCAAATCCATAAGTAGCTATACCATCAACGTTACTTGCAACAGCTTGCTGAATTTGCTGCAACATTAGATTTGGATCCCAATTCGAAAAATAATATCTTACCTCAGGGCCAAGATCCATTTCAGCTTGTCTAAAACCATTATAGACATTGTTTGCAAACACACCACCTTGTGGACCACCAGGAAATGCAGCAATTTTTACCCCACTACACCATTTTGGTTTAGGGTCAGTAGCAAAAACTAATGAGCTAAAAACTAATTGAAGACCAATTACTGAACATAAAAAAGTTTTAAGAAAAATATTCATAATCAAATCCGTTATTAATTAGGTTTAAAAAAATCATTGATAAAAGATCATTTCATAGGCATCTCCAATTCAAACATTTCTATAAAATCATTTAAAAAAAATTAATTTTCATATTTACTTATCCTGGAAAAAGTTGTGTTTCTATTTTTAAAATCATTCCTCAACTCTAAACCTAAACCAGGACCATCTGGAATCGTGATCTCTCCGTTTTTTATAGGAGGAAGATTTGTAACTATTTCATCATACCAACCATAATAAAATGCTCTTACTA
>JAYPMF010000203.1:0-2140 GCA_038129785.1 Flavobacteriaceae bacterium | reverse complement strand
TCAAAAAACTGATCGCATGATGCTGCGGTGGCTGTTGCCTCTTCTTGGAGGACTCTCGGTCCTCGGGGCAACAGGCAAGGAATCGGATACCCTCTCGATTAGCTTCAATGATCATGTCCGACCGATTTTGTAGGATAATTACGGTGCTTGATTTCCGTCTCACCGGAGTGAAAAAACACCACGCCATCAAAAAATGATAGCATAATACTATGTCAAATTTGCTTTAGCGTTTTAGGCTTTATTGTTTTTTACATTCAATATCTAGGGAAATGCTAAGATATTCTGTACACTTTTGATATGATCATGTTTTAATTAAAATAAAGAAGATCTAATATAATGAAAAAAGTGCTAGCCATAAATTCTCGTATTGGGAGCTCTCTTGGAATTTTCGATAATGGAAAGCCAATTTTTTGCATAGAAGAAGAAAGGCTCAATCGGAAAAAGAATTGGATGGGCTTCCCTGAACTTTCTTTAAAGTATGTTCTTGAAAATGGTCTTCTTACTCCACGCGAAACAGATGTAGTAGCCATTGTAAACGAAAATGAACAAGGCAATCTAGTAAAGGATGAATTTTACGAAAAATATGACCGTTCATTCGAAAATGCACTGGGTCTGAAATCCCTAAATACAAAAAATTTCAACAAGGCTTTATCACCGTCAAATCAAAATAAAGATTCAGAAACTGCTAAGCTCGTTGAATTCGGGTTCGATCAAAATAAACATGTTCATTTTGATCACCATGAATGTCATGCAGCCGCTGCCTACTACGGGTTGGCTGATGACTTAGAAAAAGAATTTTTAATCCTAACCTTAGACGGAGGAGGAGATGGCCACACCTGTACAATAAGCAAAGGAATGAATGGCAAGATTACTAAACTAGCCTCTTCTAACCATTACAGTGTAGGAAATATGTATTCTGCAGTAACTTATTTTCTTGGTTTTACTCCTCATGAGCATGAATACAAACTCATGGGCCTAGCACCATACCCGGACAAAAAATATGCAAAAAAATATATATCATATTTTGAAAATTTTATTACGCTTGTATCTGATGATACAGAGTTTTGCTCAAAAGATGGTCTATGCAGAGATGAATTCCTAAGGTCTTTGAGGGAGGATTTAAAAAGGGACCGTTTTGATAACATTGCTGCTGGCATCCAAGGATTTTGCGAGGATTTACTTCTCAGATGGGTTAAGGGATGCATGGCTAAATACAATATTTCAAATGTATTATGTAGCGGTGGCGTTTTTATGAATGTTAAAGCTAATCAAAAAATAAGTCAGTTGGCTGGTTTACAATCATTTCAGGTTTTTCCTTCTTGTGGCGATGAAACGAATATTTTTGGAGCCGCTTGGTTACATCATTCAAAAAAAAATACTTTTAATAAAAAATTTCTTACTGATTTCACACTCGGGCCCTCCCCTGGTAAGTTAACGGGCAAAATTTTAACAAAATTCATTGATTCAATTGTCATTCACCAAACAAATGACCCTTTAACTTACATTGGTGAAAGTATTGCAAAGGGCAAAATTGTTGCTCGATGCAGTGGGCCCATGGAGTTTGGTGCAAGGGCTCTGGGTAATCGCTCCATTCTTGCTGACCCTCGAAATCTTGAAACCGTTGGTAAAATTAACAGAGCGATTAAACAAAGAGATTTCTGGATGCCATTCGCTCCGTCAGTGCTTTGGGACAAAGCAAACGAAATTCTCCGCATTCCCCCTTCCATTAAAAAAAGTGGTTCCCCTTACATGATGCTTAGTTTTGACAGTATCAAAAAAAGGCGCAGTGAGCTAGCATGCGTTATGCAGCAAGCCGACTTTACTCTCAGGGCCCAAACAGTAAGCAAAGACTTATATCCCGAACTATACAAAATAATTAGCACTTTCTATGATAAAACTGGTACCCCTGGAGTACTTAATACTTCTTTTAATCTTCATGGTTTTCCAATCGTTACAACAGCAGACGAAGCTCTTGAAGTTTACATGGATTCTGAATTGGATGTCTTGGTGATAGACAATCTAGTTATCAATAAAAAGTAAATTATTGGTGACATTATAGCTCAAAACATTGATGCACATCTTCTATTTAATTTTCATTTTACTTTGCGGCAGCTTTTATTCGTGGGCGAAGCCTGAACCA
>JAYPMF010000202.1:0-2152 GCA_038129785.1 Flavobacteriaceae bacterium | reverse complement strand
GGTATTGAGTAAATTCGCAAAGCCCATAAAAAAGGCTGTGGCTTCCTCTAAAGTTTTTACGTTTTTTAATTCTTTGAGTGAAGCTCCAGCACAAAAGGCATTACCACGACTTTCCAAAATGACCACTGCTGTGTCGGCATCGGCGTCGGCATCTTCAAAAGCCTTGATGAGTTTTTTCAACATGTCAGAGGGGAGACTATTTCCCTTGGGGTGGAAAAACGTAACCTTTCCGACCTTGTTCTTTTTTTCTAAGTGAACTCTTGCTTCCATTGGTTTTCAAAAATAGCCAATCTATTTTGTTTTGGTGTAGCTCAGTGCAAATTGAAATCATTTTTGAAGGCGATTTCCAAAAATGATGGCTAAATTCAAATTTGAATTAACAAATGAAACAACTTTTTTTGTCTTTATTGATCTCATTTTTTTTCTGCTCGAACCTGTTATTGGGTCAACAGTATATAAATCTTTCAGTAGATAATGATCTTTATTTTAGTTTAGATCGTTACTATTCGAGCGGCATATTTATCAGTACGGGAAAATTAAAGACGGTTACGAATCAAGGGGGTGTATCCTATAAAAAATATGCACATTGGACTTTAGGGCAGGAGATCTATACGCCTTCTAACCGCTACACCGTCGATGTGAATATATTTGATTATCCATATGGGGGTTGGTTGTTTTTGGAAAGGGCTTATGAATATTACAAGACTCCCTTCTCGGCATGGGGGGCATCTCTAAAGTTCGGGGTAACCGGTAAGGCATCTCTGGCTCCTTATTTTCAAAACCTTTATCACGACAAGATTTTGGGTTTGCGCGATGTGGTTTGGGAAAAGGCCTTGCCACAAAGGTTTCATCTTAACTTCAACCTAATCCAAAGAAAGCGAATACCTGTGTTAGAAAAATTTGCTTTTTTATATGAGTGGTTCGGAAACATAGGTACCCAACGTATTGCTCTTGGAGGTAGGTTTGGTTTTTTGATAGGAACATCGCAAGCCTTGTCTTTTTTTGGTAATCCTTTGGAGGTGCAAACCAATGAATATGGAATCTATTTTGGATCGCGACAAGAGTACCGTTTTCACGATTTTATGATATCTGGGAGTTTGTTTGACAATCAGGCCCCCTTTGTTTTGGATGCCATTCCTTATAAAAATAGTTTGGAGGTGGGTTTAGCTTTTTACTTCAAAAAATGGAGATTTCTTACACTTTGGAATAGCATTTCGAAAGACAATCATTTGCAAAAAAATCAACGCCACCCATACCTGAATATTTCAATCGGCAAAATATTTTAGTTTAATTTTACGTTCTCTCTCTTCAAACCCCTAAAAGGGTCAAATGTATTTTAAATAACTCAGGATATCAGTCTGGTTTTTTATTGGGGTTGAATACAAAAAAATGGATGCCCAAAAGAAAGACATCAAAATTATTTTTTTGATCGCTGATCGGATTTGTGGCTTTTTTTAAAAAACGGTATTGAAGAGAGAGATCAAATCTTTTCCATACATTGTATTGGGTTGCAAAAAGCCAACCAAAAACATTTTTGAACACCCCATCTGGGTATTTATGGCTTTGATTTTTTAGGTCAACGACTGATGTGTTTTCGGCGCTGAGAATGGAATTGTAAAGCAAGCCTGTCTCGAAATGGAGCTTTCTAGAGGGAAACACCCTCAGGGTTAACGGGAAGCTGAGATAAGTCAATTCATCATAGGATTGATTTTTGATAAGGTCGTATTGATAACTCATTTTGAAATAATCCACTCCCGAATTGAGGGCAAAAGTTTTTGAAAATTTGTATTGAATATATGTACCTGCAGAGAAGTTGATTTTACCAATGGTATATTCCTCAAGGGTATTTCCATAGACTATATGGGTGTGTAGGTCAAAATTCCATTTTCTGTAAAAGGCATCTAAATCGGGGCCTTTGTTATATTGCAAAAGCAAATTGGCATCACCTTGGGTGAAACCGATTGAAAATAATGGCATTAAAAACCAAAAGAATTTATATTTCAATGAGGACATTTAATTAAATATACTACAATTATAAACGATTGTTGGAAAGAGGGTTTCTATATTTAAAGCTTTGTTGTATTTTAGACCTCAGCCAAAATGGGGATGTAGCTCAGCTGGCTAGAGCGCTTGACTGGCAGTCAAGAGGTCG
>JAYPMF010000201.1:706-2170 GCA_038129785.1 Flavobacteriaceae bacterium | reverse complement strand
TCAAAAAGTAGCTGCTAATCGGGCTGATAGAGAATCTTCAGAGGGTGCAGCTTTAGCTAAAGTCAACGAGGACAACACTTCCGGAGTTTTGATTTCGGTTAATTGTGAAACCGACTTTGTCGCCAAAAATGACGCATATCAACAACTGGCACATGCTTTGGCAGATCACGCTCTGGGTTTTGATACAAAAGATACTTTCCTGTCAAGTGAATTTCATGGAATGACAGTATCTGAAAAATTAATTGAACAAACGGGAGTGATTGGTGAAAAAATCGAAATTGGCGGGTTCAGAAAACTCACTGCTCCATATGTGGGTTCCTACATCCATGCGGGTAACAAAATTGCCACTTTGGTAGGTCTCTCTGGTATTGTTGATAATGCTGCTGAGGTTGCTAAAAATGTTGCCATGCAGGCTGCTGCGATGAATCCCATCGCCCTTGATGAGGGTGGCGTTGATGCAAGCATTGTTGAAAAAGAAATCGAGATTGCCAAAGACCAATTGCGTCAAGAGGGCAAACCCGAGGACATGTTAGATAACATTGCTAAAGGTAAAATTAAGCGATTCTTTAAAGACAATACTTTGGTCAACCAAGCCTATATCAGGGACGGTAAAATCTCGGTATCTGAGTACGTTAAATCTGAAGACCCGGATTTAGTGGTCACTGGTTTTGAACGTGTTGCTTTAGGCTAAAAATTACTAGAGTCAAAAAAACACTTCCTATTGGAGGTGTTTTTTTTTGTAAAAACTTAACTTGTAAGGTATGGAAAATAAAAAAAATCGATGCTCTTGGTGCGAAGGGGATGACCTATATAAACAATATCATGACCAAGAGTGGGGTGTTCCTATTTATGATGACCTGAAGTTATTCGAATTCCTGACCTTAGAGACCTTCCAAGCAGGCTTAAGTTGGATTACGGTATTGCGAAAAAGAGACAATTTCAGAGAGGCTTTTGACAACTTTGATTACGAAAAAGTAGCACGCTTCGGAGAAGAAAAAATAGAAGCTCTACTAATTAACGAGGGAATTATCAGAAATAAACAAAAGATCAAAGCAGCAATAAATAACGCCCAACGATTTATTGCAATACGCAAAAAACACGGCTCCTTTTCCCGGTACATTTGGAGTTTTGTTGGGGGAAAACCCTTTCAAAACAGTTTTAAAAAGCTTGAGGAAATCCCTGCGAAAACAAAACTTTCCAATACAATCAGTAAGGATTTAAAACAAAATGGGTTTCAGTTTGTGGGCCCTATAGTAGTCTACGCCCATATGCAGGCAACAGGAATGGTCAATGACCATTTGTCAGGTTGTTTTCGATATCAGGAATTATCCCAATAGATCAGAATGGCAGATCATCATCCGGTTCTTCGGCTTCGTCTGCAGGCTCAAAGGCCGGTGGTGGAGGCATGGGAGGCATTTCGGAACTTGACGATGCTCCAACAGCTTCAATGCGCCATCCCTGAAT
>JAYPMF010000201.1:0-696 GCA_038129785.1 Flavobacteriaceae bacterium | reverse complement strand
CAGATCATCATCCGGTTCTTCGGCTTCGTCTGCAGGCTCAAAGGCCGGTGGTGGCATGGGAGGCATTTCCGAATTTGACGTTGCTCCAAGAACTTCAATGCGCCATCCTTGAATAGAATTGAAATACTTAGTTTCTCCCTGTGGATTAACCCATTCACGGCCTTTAAGGTTGATCCCTATTTTTACTTTTTGACCCATCTGAAAAGCATTGAGTAAATCGCATTTGTCTTGGACAAACTCCACCAGTATGTGTTGAGGATATTGCTCCTCAGTCGTGATGACCACCTCTCTTTTCCTAAATCCATTATTGCCATACGTTTTGGTCTCATCCAACCATTTTATCTTTCCGGAAACTTCCATATTACGATTTTTGATGTTAGGGCAAATTTATAAAAAGTTTTGTCCGCAAAAGTGGAGAATACTTTTCTTTTATTTACAGTATATTAGCTTTATCTAATACTGCGATTTAGTGCTTGGTTTCATTAAAAAAAACAAGAACAACAGTTGGCTTTTGGGAGCCTTTCTAATCGTAGCCTTAATCTTGTGGAACACCAATATTTTATTTCAAAATCTCAAAAAAGAGGAGCGTGCCAAGATTGAGTTATGGGGCATGGCTCAAAAAGAGTTGATCGAAAACAGTACTGTCAATAACCTTACTTTTGAGGTATTACAACAAACTTGGATCAATCCCATGAT
>JAYPMF010000200.1:1649-2231 GCA_038129785.1 Flavobacteriaceae bacterium | reverse complement strand
ATTTATATCATTGGACTTTTTTCTCTGTATTTAAAAAGCAAAATAAGTAAACGAAAGGCTTTGAAATACCTTGGTAAAAATACCTTGGGGTTATAAATACATCTATACAACCATCCCATGTATATAAAATCCACCCAATTAGGTATTCTCACTTGGCAACCTGAGAGAAAAGCAAGGGCGGCACCTGTACAAATGATGGAGGTTTTGTATGATAAATTTTCTTTTAAAAAAATACCTAGTCTCTCCTGTACTCCTCCACCTATTTGAATGAAGATATACTTTGGTTGTTTTTGTTCTATTTTTGTTAATAAAGCATGATCTTTTATACATGAATTAGATGAGTATTTTGGAGCTATGTAGATGTACCCTTGATCTATATCAGCACCAAACTCCCTCTTCAACCAAGCACAGTTTTTTTGAGATTGTAAGTAATCAGGCATGACCCAAAAAGTACTATCATTCAAAAAATCGATGCAGTGAAGAAACTTACTCAAAAACTCAAGACCCGATAGCCTTCTTAGAGTCTTTTTCGAAAAGAAACGACTCCATAAGCACAGGAGACCACTGTCTGCTAAGACAATG
>JAYPMF010000200.1:0-1639 GCA_038129785.1 Flavobacteriaceae bacterium | reverse complement strand
AAAAAAAAAACAAAAAAAAAATAAAAAAACTCTTTCCACTAAAAAAACAACAAAAAAAACACAACACCCTCTACCCTCCACTCTTTTTTTTACAAAAACACACGACTCCATAAGCACAGAAGACCACTGTCTGCTAAGACAATGTCAGACCTTTCCAATGATCTTCTGTATTCGAATGAGTTAGGTAAATCATTTGCTAATCCCGGTCCAGAAGGAGCAGTTAGCAATCCACCCTTCTTTATTAACTTTAGTACCTCTGAAATACTACCTGAAAAAAAAGGTATATTAAGGATAGTTTCAGTGTTAGCTGTCTCTTTGAATTGATTGAGCACTGAATCAATACTTCAATCAATAAGCCGACTTGGGAGGAAATAAAACTTGACCAACCGTTTTAACAATAATCATGAAATCGGTCCATATGGACCAAGAGCCAACATAGGCAAAGTCTAGTTCTATTCTTTTGCTTACAAGGGAGGGATCAGTAAATTCGCCTCTCAAACCTTGGCATTGTGCTGGACCTGTTACTCCAGGTTTGACGAACTGGCGAATTCTGTAGGACTTATAACTTTTCTGAAATAAATAATCATGTGCCTTTAAATATGGTCTTGGCCCAACGACACTCATATCTCCCCAAAAAACATTAATAAACTGAGGAAGTTCGTCTATGCTAAATCTTCTCATAATCTTCCCAAAAGAAAACACCCTGTCGTCATACTGCTTAGCTTGCAATGCTTCATCATCTTCGGATTTTGGTTCATATCTCATGGATCTAAATTTCCAGATAACAAATCTTTTGCCTGCCATACCCACTCTTTCCTGTTTGAAAAATAATGGTCCTGGTGATTGTAAAACTTGGAATATTTTAACAATGATCATCGCCATTGGTAAGATGAATACCAAAGATGGAAGGCAAATGATAAAATCAAGCACTCGTTTAATCATTCGATTGAAAGGGCTCTGCAAAGGCTCGTTTAGAAGCGTTAGAAACTGTCTACCAGACTCCTCCATGAAAGCTAATCTGTCATCAAACAGACTGGACAAATTATTATATAGAAGAAAACGACAACCGTGCTTTGTGGCAATATCGGCAACTGACATCAATCGTTCGCCATCAGTCTCATCAGGTAGCACCACGATTTGATATGTATCATTCTCTGAAAGATAAGAGTCCAAATCGGTGTAAAAACCAAGATTTCTTATTCCATCTAGAGAAAGTTCACCACAATCAGTTAGAAATGCTCCGTTGTATTCAAACCCTTTGTTCTCCTGTGAATTCAACCAGTTCGAAAGTTGATTAAGTTGCGGTGGAGAACCAACAAGCACAGCATTCCTTTTCATGCCGTAGTATCCGTTTACTCTTTTAAAAATGCCCGGTAGTGCGAAATTTGATACTATCAAAAGAGGCCAACATGATGAAATGTATATTATCAAAAATGCTCTACTAGTATGAGTATCTTTAATTATAAAGTAGGTTGCGAAAACACAAAATGCCATAACTGCTAATTGAAAGTTAGATTTCAAGACAGAACCTCTAATTCTTTTGAATGCTTTCAAAGAATAAAACTCGCCATAGTTCTGCAAAGATCCAAAGGCAGAAAACAACAAACCAAGGACGCCTGATATGTAATAATTAACAGGT
>JAYPMF010000199.1:0-2244 GCA_038129785.1 Flavobacteriaceae bacterium | reverse complement strand
ATGGTTTTAGAAGAGTAGAGGGAAACGGAAGTTCAGCCGACTACCCTCACAGGAACTTTAGAGCAGGAGATGCTGATATGGCTATGATCAAATTTTCATCCTCTTCAGCACATTTGTTAGGTAAAAAACATGTTTCAGCTGAAACCTTTACTTGGTTGAGAGAACATTTTAGAACTGCTTTATCTCAGTGCAAACCAGAATTGGAAGATTTGCTTCTAAATGGTATTAATCATATCTTCTTACACGGATCAACCTATTCGCCAGAATCTGCCAATTGGCCGGGGTGGAAGTTTTATGCCTCTGTAAATTTTAATGATACCAACCCTATTTGGGAGGATGCTCCCGCTCTTTTTGAATACATCAGTCGATCACAATCTCTCTTACAACAGGGAAATCATAACAATGATGTTTTGGTCTATTGGCCTATTCACGATAGTTGGGCAAAATTTAATCAGGGTAACCCATTGGTACAATTTGCCATTCATCGCCTCGATACTTGGTTGTCGGGAACTCCATTTTATGAAACTGTGCATCATTTAATCCAAGAGGGCTATAGCATCGACTATATCTCGGATCGGTTTTTAGAAAAAATCAATGTTGAAAATGGAATCATTAAACTGCCAGGAGGAAACTATCGATCAATCGTTGTTCCTGCTGCTCAGCATATGCCACTGAAAACTTTGAAAAAACTAGTTGCCCTAAGAACCATGGGAGCATCGGTTGTCTTTTTGGGAACCCCCCAAAGTGTTCCTGGTTTTTTCGAGTATCAAAAAAGAGAGCAGGTGCTTAAAGCCTTTGCCAATGAAAAAATCAATAAAGTTTATTCCCTTAAAGAAATGGAAATACCCCTTAAAAAAGCAGGAGTAATTAAAGAGAAATTGGTCAAAAAAGGGCTCAAATTCATACGCAGGGAACATAGAGGCGAAAAAATCTACTATCTGGTCAATCACACCTCCAAAAAAATTGATGAATTTGTCTCCTTGGCCATTCCGAATAAAGAGGTTTTAATCTTTGACCCACTTTCTGGAAAAACAGGGAAAGCTATCACAGAACATCAAGCAAATTTCACTAAAGTAAAGCTTTCAATACCTTCGGGATCAAGTCTCTTTCTTAAAACTTCTAACAAGGTCAACACACCAAAATGGAATTATTACCAACCCTCGAAAAACTCGTACAAAATCGTCGGTAACTGGGATTTTAAATTGATCAAAGGAGGACCAGATACTGACTTTTCAAAAAAAACCAATCGATTGACCTCCTGGACCCAATGGGGTAAAAAAATGGAAGCCTTTTCAGGTACTGCTCAATATGAAATTAAATTCAACAGGCCAACAGAACATAAAGGCGCTTGGCTATTGGAATTAGGAGATGTTCGGGAAAGTGCAAAAATTTGGTTAAATGACAAGTTCATCGGCACATTATGGTCCAATCCGTATCAGCTTACCATTAAAAGTTTGAAAAAGGGGAAAAACACCCTTCGCATTCAAGTGACTAACATGGGAGCTAATCGCATCAAAGCAAAGGAGGCAAGAGGTGAAGAATGGAAAACCTTTTATAATATTAATATGGTGGGACTCGATTATCAACCTTTTGATACCTCAAAATGGGAACTTTTGGAGGCCGGACTTTTGGAAGATCCTAAATTAATACCCTTAGAGATTTCTCAATAGAAATTATTTGCCAATTGAACAGGACACTGCAGGACATAAAATTTATCTAAATTGATTACATTTAAAAAAATCAATATACAAACATGCATTATTCATTGCTCATAACTTTATGGGTTTTACTCTTTTGCTCATGTGGTAGTCCTAAACAACAAAAGCTTGAGGAAAAAAGCCCACCCAATATCATTTTTATCCTTTCCGATGACCAAGCATGGGGAGATTACAGTTTTATGAATCACCCACATATCCAAACCCCTCATATTGACCAATTGGCAAAAGAATCGGCTACTTATACTAGAGGGTATGTGACCAGCCCGCTCTGTGGCCCCTCTTTGGCAAGCATCATCACAGGTAAATATGCTTTTCAACACGGACAAACGGGTAATGATGCAGGGGACTCCCAACGCGAACCTCCTTTATGGATCAAGGACAATGTCAGTAATTCCAAAAAGAAAAAATCAAACAACTACCTTTTCAGTAAAGAGCGAAATGATCAATTTGATGTGATCAAAGCCAAATTTTACAAGCATAAACTTTTAACAGATTACCTTTCAGACAAAGGTTACCGCTCTTTCCA
>JAYPMF010000198.1:0-2258 GCA_038129785.1 Flavobacteriaceae bacterium | reverse complement strand
TCATCGTTCATTGCAATCAAATCATCATATCAATGAATCTAAAGACATGACGCAGTCTACGAGCTCGCGGCAAGTCCTCCGCCTTAAGTTTATCCAAAAATTTATTCTCGTAGAAATATAAAAACAAATTGGCAATGAATGGAGCCGGATCTGACCCCATAGGGATACCAATGATTTGCTGGAAGACTTGGTTGTTTATCTGAAAATAGGCATTCTTCATAACATAATTAAGAACCTCCTTCACTTTTTTCTGAGTGTATGTACGAAATTCTCCACGTTTTGGACTTCGCCAAAATGCCTTTCCATCCGCAACATACACACCATTTGAATTTCCTCCCTTAAAACAAAAATCAACGATATCCTCAAGAGCACCCTTCAACAAGTGATGAGGAATTTTAGTGTATAAAGTAGAAAAATCAAATGTTCTAACAGTTTTGGCTTTCTTGGTGTTATTAATTTTCGCTATGCGTTCTGTAACTGGTCGATTGTTTTGTATTACCCAAAAATTACTAACATTTGTCCATACTCGACGTCTATCATGATAGTTAGAAACATTATTTTGAAAAAGTTTAAGGATGTTAGTGACATCTTTTAATAAAGGTTTAACACTGCATTCAGGAGATGCAATAATGAATCTTTCGCCGATAGGATTTTTATGTAATTTGGGGATCCAGTACATGGAAGGAAGTTTCTCCATCTTCTCATCCGTTTTCAGATCACAACCTTTCAAAAATTTAAAATGAGATTTAATGATAGAAGCTGAGGACTTTTTAATCAACTTATAAGTCATACTGTCATCTGCTGGAAGGGAGAAACGTACTTCATTTTTGATAACAGTAGCATAATGTCTTTTACAAATAAAAGCTACGTTACTCGATGCTTTATCAATAGGTACAATTACAAAATCAGACTGTAATTTCTTAAGTTCTGACTTAGATAAAGGATCGTCAAAAACTGACTTAACTTCCCTAATGACGATTCTCTCTGATAGTGTTTTGATTTTTTCATCGATCATTTCAAATAAAGTGCATTTCCAATTTTCAAAAAAAGATATGTCAACCTTTTTAGCTGTCTTCAGAACTTTCAAATAGTCATCAATTCCTCCGTGAATTACCTCTTTTGCTTCATTCCAGTCTATTTTGCAAGGTTCCCGAAATTTAGGTCCTTTACAAAATAGTTTTCTCAACTTATTGTTTTTAATGATTTGAAGGTTACCAGTTAAAATGTGGCCCCTATTTACATCAACAAAATCATTAGGGTAGTTAGAACACTTACATGGAATAGAGCTTTCATTTTTGCTAAAAACATCAAGATCTAGTTCTTTTCCTACAAACTTTTTGTAGTTAAGAAGTTTAGATCTTGTTGTTTGAGATAATGAGTAGACAACCATAGGAATATCATCTGATTTCATAACAGGAGGCATATTAGATGCTAGTTCATCAGATCTGAGAAGTTTGGCAAGGTTAATAAAATCCATAGCTTTATTAATGAAGGGAATTTTTACACGATATTTAGGGAGTTTTTTCTCAACCTTCTGTGGAGGAGGCCTATATATCTTTGTCTCAATAATATCAAGAGCCATTCGAAGCCAGGTACTATACAATAATGTTTCTTCCTCAGAAATGCATAGAAGATTGTGTATGTGTTCTGCAATCGTTTTGAGATAGGATTTGCGCATTCCAAAAAGAGATACACGAAGAAATTTGGCTGCTGACCGAAGATTCGTTTTCAGAAGTTCAAATAATTGAGTGAAGAAGGATTGGTGGTCAAAGGCTTTTAATTTTTGAGACACTTTTCTAATAGAAGGACGGGTGAAAGATCTAGGAAGGGACTGAAAATGATTTCCGATACTGCAAGAAGGATCCATATCAGTGTTTAACGAGTCATTGAGTCCATATGGATAGACTGTTCTTAATTTTATCATCCATTCCTGTTCCCTTCTTCTCCGTTCTTTGGAGACTACAGGATCGGGATCTTTTCCTATTCTTCCACTCCCAGAAAGCTTTTCAAGGATTTGAACAAAACATCTAGATCCTTTGCATGGACCAGACGAAAAATGTTTTCCTAACTTCTTACATCCAGTAGTATAGGCCGCACCTCTCATACAAGCTCGATGTGTAGTAAAACGTCTATTGATTTTTTCAACAGTTTCACCAACGTTTTGTAAAAGACAATTAGCACAAGTGATACAATAAATGACATTAACAGACGTACAAGTTACAATATTTGGATAGTCCTCATTGACACAATCATAATAC
>JAYPMF010000197.1:0-2277 GCA_038129785.1 Flavobacteriaceae bacterium | reverse complement strand
GCCTCCCACAGCCTTCTTAACTAAGTCGATTTTTTCAGCACCTCGCTGTGAAATAGGTATTTAACCTCTTTATTTCCCCCTTTGTGTTGAATTTATTTCCCTTACTGCAAACAAGGCACCAATAGTTACTACAGAACCAATTATGATTCTAAATGGATTTCTTTTTATTTTTTTCGAATCCTTAGTTTTGATATCATTATTCTCAAAGTAATCAACAGATTCTTCTATTGTAGGCAGTTCATAAACGGCAGAAAATTGATGATCTTCCGAGATGTCGTTCCATTGTTGTCCATGCGAAATTGGAGTCATATGAACTCTGTTCTCTGATTTTTGATAATTATCTGGCTGATTTTTCATCCAGTTTGTATAAGACCACTTTTTACCATTGCTCCAGTACCAATGGTCAGCTCCAGTGTCGTTTCCACATCCTTTTCTGACTCCTCCTAGCCAAACGTTTACTCCAGTCGACACTTCCTTAACTTTATTATTTTCTCTAGCATTAGATATAGAAGCTAAGTTTCCACCCATAGAAATAGCTTGTTTGTTGTGCTCAGCCCAAGTCATTTTTTCTGGAATAAACTTGTAGTAGGTTAATGGTTGATTATTAATTAAATTTTGTTTGGTTTCAGTATCATAAGTTATTAATGAAGTAGAGGGTATCTCATAAATTGCGGAAAATTCATGTAACGAGGAAGCATCATTCCATTCTCCATTTTCCCATAACATCACTCGGTTTTCATCATGTTCTGAGTAGTTGTTGGGTTCTCCTGCTCTCCAATTAGTGTAAGACCATTTATTTCCGTTGGACCACTTCCAATGATCTGGTCCAGATCCATTACCACATCCTTTACGAATTCCTCCAACCCACACAATTTCTCCACCCGCTATTCTTCTTACTTGTTCATTCTCATGAGCATTAGTGATGCATGCGAGATCACCGCCAATAGTTACTGCCATTTTTTTATGCTCATTCCAAGTCATTTTTTCTGGAATGTATCTGTAAAAGCTTGTAAATTCAGACTTAGTACTTGTATTTTGAGCTGTTGCTATTAATCCAAAAAGTGCAAAAAATAAAAACAGATTTATCTCAACAAAAGATAATTTTTTCATGGCTGACATTTTAATTAAATTGGTCAATTATTATGCCATAATTTATTCCAACTTTCTTTTAAGCCCCCTCGCTGCGAAATAGGGATGTAATCCAATGGTTTTTTATATTTGGGTATGAGAAGATTATTAGTATTTGTGTTAATTATAACTCTTTTTGGGAGTTGTATGGAAAGTGATTCAAACGAAAATTCATCATTAACTGTCTATGAGGTCGAATTTACTGGGCAAACTATTGAAGAAGGTTCAGAGGAAAGTAAATTAATTACGATCGATGAAAATGGCTTTGTCTACTTTAAAAATCAATTATTTAACGGAACAAAAAGAGTCTATTACCCTGATGCTGAAATTAGTAATCAAAATAAAACGGGCGAAAGTAGAATGTTAGAATATGAAATTAGTTACAAAGAAGGAATCAAGGAAGGATTATGGAAATCATGGTATACAAACGGTCAGTTAAATGTTGAAACAAATTTCAAAGATGGAAAACATGAGGGTTTGTATAGAAATTGGGATTTTAATGGACAATTATCATTAGAAACAAATTATAAAAGCGGAGAAGAGGATGGGGTATTTAAAAAGTGGTTTTTGAATGGTCAATTAAAAGAACAAGGAATCAATAAAAATGGAATGGCAGAAGGACTGTTTAGAGAGTGGCATGAAAATGGCCAGTTACGCGTTGAAGTAAATTATGTGGACGGACAACATGATGGTTTATACAGATCTTGGCATTATAATGGTCAATTATCCCAAAAAACAAATTATATAAATTGAGAGGGTGATGGGTTACATCAAGAGTGGTATGAGAACGGGAAATTAAATACACAGGGAATTAACAAAAGAGGAATTAAGGATGGTTTATGGAGGATATGGTATAAAAATGGCCAGTTAATGGAGGAAGGGAATTATAAAGAAAATTATCCAGATGGATTAAATAGGTCATGGTATGAAAATGGAATTTTAGCTAGCGAAGCAAATTTTAAAAACCATTATTTGAATGGATTATTCAGATGGTGGGATGAAAATGGGAAATTAAAGAGAAAAGGAAATTATAAAGATGATCAACTAGATGGTATTTGGGAGGACTACAATGAAGAAAGAGATCCAATTAGAATAGAAAACTATAAATTGGGAGAACTCATAGAGGCTAAAACTCATTCCTCATTTTAT
>JAYPMF010000196.1:0-2280 GCA_038129785.1 Flavobacteriaceae bacterium | reverse complement strand
AGATTTTGATAAAAAAGAACTAGAAGACTACGCCCAATCCGTATTGGAACGTTTTTCCAACCCATTCATCATTCACCAATTGGAATCCATTTCCCTAAATTCCATTTCAAAATTCAAAGTTAGGGTTTTGCCTAGTCTACTGTCCTATTATAAAAAGGAAGGAAAGATCCCCAAAAACCTGACTTTTGCGATGGCTGCCCTCATTTACTTCTATGGTAAGGAAATCTCAAAACACCCCTACCCCCTCAAAGACGACCCGCAAAATATCTCAGTTTTCAATCAAAATCAATCCACAAGACAATATGGTTGTTGCCCTTGAAAATCTAAAAAAGGGTGAAGTGATCAATATTGAAGAACAGCAAATCACCTTAGTGGAAGACATTCAACAAAAACATAAATTCACCCAAGAATCCTTAAAAAAAGGAGATATGCTTATCATGTATGGTGTCAAAGTTGGGATCGCCATTCAAGAAATTCCCAAGGGAGCTGCACTGACCACAAAAAATATGGACAATACTTTCAACAATGACATCAGCTTTGATAAGGTTGGAAAAACCCCAGTCCAAAGCCCGTCCAAAAAAGAAAGATATTTTATGGGTTACCCCCGCAAAGACGGTTCAGCAGGCACCCAAAACATCTGGTTGTTCTTTCCTTTGGTTTTTTGCGAAAACAGAAATATAGAACTGCTCAAAACCATCTTTGAACGGGAATTCTATCCCGATGAATTATCCGAACACCAACATTTCCTGAGAACTCTGATTCAAGGAAAAACAGAAACCGTCCAAGTACCTGAAACCATTAATCCCTTTCCCAATGTTGAAGTAAGATTCATTACCCACAATGCAGGTTGTGGAGGCACAAGAGCCGATTCCACAATGCTGGGAAAACTTTTAGCGGGTTATATCAATAATCCTAATGTGGCAGGAGCATCCGTTCTGAGTTTAGGTTGTCAAAACTTACAAGTCGAACTATTCCTTAAACAGCTCAAAATAATTAATAAAAACTTTGATAAACCCACACTGGTATTTGACCAGCAACAAGAGGGAAACAGTGAAAGCTTAATTCAAAAAATAATCAAAGAATCCCTAGTAGAAATAAAAAAAGCCAATGAGGTCCATAGAAAAAAAACACCCCTTTCCAAACTAACTATCGGATTAGAGTGTGGAGGTTCTGACGGTTTTTCAGGTATCTCCGCCAACCCCACTTTAGGAGTCACAATGGATAAACTTATCTCATCGGGAGGAAGTGCCATACTCTCAGAATTTCCAGAACTAAGGGGAGTTGAGCAAGAGTTGGTTGACCGTTGCGTTGATGTTACAAAAGCTAAAAAATTTATCGATCTTATGCAATCCTATGAGAGCAAAGTGATTGCCTCGGGAACTGATTTCAGTACCAATCCCTCACCAGGAAACATTAAAGACGGACTCATCACCGATGCCATGAAATCAGCCGGTGCTGCCAAAAAAGGTGGTAGCTCCCCAATAGTCGATGTGTTGGATTATGGAGAATATTTAAACAATCAAGGGTTAAACCTACTTTGTACCCCAGGAAACGATGTGGAGAGTACAACTGCAATGGCTGGATCGGGCGCCAACTTGATAATATTTACCACGGGGCTTGGAACCCCAACAGGCAACCCCATTGCTCCAGTCATCAAAGTATCCTCAAATACATCTGTTTATCACAAAATGAATGATATCATTGATTTCAATACTGGTTCTATCATACAGGGAGACCAATCACTGGAAGAGCTATCTGATGATCTACTCGATTATATCATAAAAGTTGCCAGTGGTGAAAGAGTCACAAAAGCTTCGCAAAATAGACAGTTCGACTTTCTCCCCTGGAAAAGGGATATATCTCTATAATATCGGATAAAACAATTTTGTAATAATTAAAAAACTTAATTACATTTACCTTAAATGAAAAATAAAAAAATGCACAAAAAACAATCCAAATCACGCAGAAATTTTATCAAAAAAACAGGTATGATCGGTACAGGCGTATTCATTGTTCCCCGGCACGTTCTTGGTGGTGAAGGTTATACTGCTCCAAGCGACCAATTGGGGTTAGCAGCTATTGGATCTGGTGGAAAAGGAACATCCGACATTAAAAATGCCTACCAAGATGGAAAAAACAGAGTCGTTGCACTTTGTGATGTGGATCCCGCAAGAGCCAAAAGTGCATATACTGCACATGCTGATGTAAATAAGTACATTGACTACAGAGAAATGTTAGATAAAGAAAAGCATATTGATGCACTAACCATCTCTACTCCTG
>JAYPMF010000195.1:0-2291 GCA_038129785.1 Flavobacteriaceae bacterium | reverse complement strand
AGATTTTGAAGTAATTCTATTTGTCTTACTTTTTTAATATGTCGTGTTTGAATTACTTTTGGTGGAAAACCAAAAAATGAATGTATGGTTTGTCCTTTAACTCGAATAGCCGCAACTCCAGTTGGCGCAAGGACGGCGGTGTTTTTTTGGGTAACTGACCGAAAATAAGCTAAGAGTGTAGACTTACCACTCCCTGCTTTTCCTGTAATATAAAAATGGTCTTTGGTGTTCTCTAGCTGTTCAACAATAGACTCAAATTCCTCTGAAAGAACAAAGTCATCAGGTAATAGACTGTTATAATTTTTTTTATATGCCATGAATAATATCACTAGCCAATTGGAAACATTCTTTGACAGTCGCTTTTTGTATTTGCAATCGAGATAGTTTTGGAGAAAACTTCAGTTGTTCAATATAAATATTTTTATCAAAGCAAATGCCAATGAATACTAAGCCAACAGGTTTGACTTTAGTCCCCCCACCTGGACCAGCTACACCAGTAGTTGAAAAAGTCATTTTGCTTTTAGTTATTTTATGAAGATTAAAGCACATTTGAGAGCAAACCTGCCTACTCACTGCTCCCTGACTTTTGAGTGTTGATGGGGAGACTTTAAGATATTTGATTTTTGCCTCATTGGAGTATGTAATCATCCCACTTTGGTAAATTTTGGAGATACCTGCTTGAGCTGTAAATTTTGATGCTAGCATTCCCCCTGTGCAAGACTCAGCAGTAGAAACAGTTATTTTATTTTCCATTAGATATTGAATAATTTTGGATTCCACGCTCATTAGATAGTTATACTTATTATAATCACCTAAAAATAACAACGACCGTTTAGATATCCACAAAATGCATATATTTTTGATTTATTCACTATTTTTTTTCAATAAATTTGGGATTTTTAGTTTTTAAATATGCATAAATTGCATATTATTTACTCTAAAGAATCACGGAGGTAGAAAATGGCAGATATGTTCTCAGGTTATTACCCCTTCCTTATCATGATCATTTGGCTAGTTGTAGGCATCATAGGCGCCCGCATGTAATGATGAAAATTTGAGGGTAGCTTCCTTACAGGTTACCCTCAATTACTGACCAAATTCTTCGCTTTTTCTCTTAATAAATATTTTTGAATTTTACCTGTTGAGGTTCGGGGAATTGTTTCGAAAAAATAATACTTAGGTACCTTAAATGATGCTAATTTTTCTTTACACCACAATCGCGCTAAACCCTCCTTCCATTGATGATTAGTTTTCATTTCAATAAAAGCACATGGAACTTCGCCCCATTTTTCATCTGCAACAGCAATAACAGCAGCTGCACTAACTCCTTCATTCTTTAAAAGGGTTTCTTCTATTTCGATTGAGGATATATTCTCACCCCCAGAAATAATAATATCTTTTGAACGGTCTTTTAATTGCAAGTATCCATCAGGGTGCATCACAGCTAAATCACCAGAGTGGAACCACCCTCCCGCAAAAGCTTTTTCATTGGCTATTTTATTTTTAAGATATCCCTTCATTACAATATTTCCTTGAAACATTACTTCCCCAATTGTTTTCCCATCAGCAGGAACAGGTTTAAGAGTATCAGGGTCAAGCACTTGCAAATGTTCCAAAGGAAGATATCTAACTCCTTGGCGGGCTTTCAGTGAGGCTTGAGAGGTCATATCTAAACCATCCCAATCGTTGTTCCATTCATTAATAACTGCTGGTCCATAAGTCTCTGTTAATCCATAAAGATGGGTAACTAAAAATCCTGCCTCTGACATTTGCTTTAATACACTCTCAGGGGGAGGGGCTGCTGCAGTAAAAAATTGAACTTGATGTTCTGGTTGATAATCTTGTTGGTTTTCCAACGAGAGAATTATGGACATGACAATAGGAGCTCCACATAAATGGCTAACTTTGTGGTCTTTTATGTTTTGCCAAATAGGTTCTGCTCGCACTTGTCTGAGACACACATGAGTTCCAATAATTGCTGATAAAGTCCAAGGAAAACACCACCCATTACAATGAAACATAGGGAGCGTCCAAAGATAAACGGAGTGTTTGGGCATAGAAGCGACAAGTGCATTTCCTTGAGCTAGTAAATAAGCACCACGATGATGAGAGACGACTCCTTTAGGGTCGCCCGTCGTTCCTGATGTATACCCTACAGAAATTGCATCCCATTCATTTTCTGGCATCAACCATTTATAATCTGGATCTCCTCGTTGAATAAATTCTTCATAATCAATAAAACTATGAGAATTTAAGATATTGTCTTTAGATGGGTCTTTTGTATCCACTTG
>JAYPMF010000194.1:0-2313 GCA_038129785.1 Flavobacteriaceae bacterium | reverse complement strand
AGAGCATCTCCCTTTTAAGGAGAGGGTCCTGGGTTCGAGCCCCAGCCAAGTCACACTTTTTTTTCGACCTGGTAGCTCAGTTGGTAGAGCATCTCCCTTTTAAGGAGAGGGTCCTGGGTTCGAGCCCCAGCCAGGTCACTTTCTGCGCACATGGCGGAATTGGTAGACGCGCCAGGTTGAGGGCCTGGTGGGAGTTAAATCCCGTGGAAGTTCGAGTCTTCTTGTGCGCACAACTTCCTTTTTTATTTTTTTTTGCATTTAATTAAAATAATATTACTAAGTTTGTTTAAGCTTTTGCTAATGAAGATTGAACAACATGAGTAGGGTAAAAAGTAACTTCACCATAAAAGACCTTGAAAATATTTCCGGTATCAAGGCCCATACCATTCGTATCTGGGAAAAAAGATATGAATTATTGAGTCCTGAAAGAACTGATACCAACATTCGAAGATACAGCCTCAAAAACCTTCAGAAGCTTCTAAATATTACACTTCTCTACAACCACGGTTTCAAAATTTCGAAAATTGCAAGCCTTGATAAAGAGGAGATTCCAATTATGGTTAGAGAAATTGCATTAAAATCCAACTCAGAACAAGTATCTATAAATGCCCTAAAGTTATCAATGGTAAATTTTGATACGGTTTTATTTGATGCCACTTTCGAAGAAATTGTTTTACACAATGATTTTGAATTTGTTTTCATAAATATTTTTATGCCCCTAATGAATGAATTAGGGATTTTATGGCAAACTAATGCAATTAGTCCTTCCCATGAGCATTTCATCACTAACTTAATAAAGCAAAAAATTCATATTCAAACGGAATTAATTCAAAAAGATTATATTCCTCAGCACAACAATAAAGTATTTGTGTTATATCTGCCCGAAGACGAAATCCATGAACTAGGAATTTTATTTTTAAATTACTATATTATAAAGTCAGGATACAGAACTATATTCCTTGGTCAATCCTTACAAACAGAAAGTTTAGAGACCCTTTTGAATTTTAATTCGGACCTCTGTTTTGTAACTTATTTAACAGTTGAGCCAAACAAAGAAATCATTGATCATTATGTCAATGATTTCTATCAAAGAATTCTGAAACACAGTAAAGCCACTTTGGCTATAATGGGACCTCAACAAGTCTATATTGATTTAAGTAGGTTACCAAAAAATATTAAACTTTTTAAAACTTTAGATGCTTTCCGACAGAAATTTTTGGAAACTTCCATTTTTGTTTAGTTCTTAGTTTATTTACTGTTTTTTATTAGCTTTACTAATCAATTATTTTTCTAAAACCTGTTGAATTGAAAAATCATTTTGACTCCGTTTCTTATGAGTGTAGCAAATTGGTTACCCAACGCTATAGCACATCTTTTACTCTAGGAACAAGAATGCTGTCAAGTAAATACCGAAAACATATTTACAATATATATGGGTTTGTAAGATTCGCAGACGAGATCGTCGACAGTTTTCACGATTACGATAAAAAGGAACTGCTAAATAGGTTTGAAAATGATCTGGTACATGCACTGGATCACAAAATCAGCTTGAATCCCATTCTCAACTCATTTCAATATACCGTTCACGAAAACAACATTCAGCAAGAATTAATCGATGCATTTTTAAATAGCATGAAAATGGACCTACATAAACAAAAATATAATACTCGGGAAGAGTATCAGAAATACATTTATGGCTCTGCAGATGTAGTTGGTCTTATGTGTTTAAATGTTTTTGTAGAGGGAGATATGAATAAGTATCATCTTTTAAAACCCAAAGCCATGGCTTTGGGAAGCGCTTTTCAAAAAGTCAATTTTTTAAGAGATCTTAATGCAGATTTTGAACTTTTAGATCGTACCTACTTTCCTAATCTGGATCTATCTGATTTTGATGAAAAAAGTAAAGCCTCTATAATCGCTGATATAGAAAAAGATTTTGATCATGCACTGGAGGGTATTTTTATGCTACCAGAAACTGCTCGTCTGGGAGTTTATACCGCCTATAAATACTACAGGAAGCTACTATACAAACTTAAAAACACTCCTTCAAACAAAATTCAGTCTTCCAGAATAAGTGTTCCTAATTATCAAAAAATGACCGTATTAGCCCAATCTTATCTCAAATTTCACTTAAAACTCCTGTAAATGATAACAATTCTATGGATAGCCGTTTTATGCATTACATTTGTGATCATGGAATTCATGGCGTGGTTCTCACACAAATACATCATGCATGGTTTTTTGTGGGTACTTCACAAAGATCACCACAAAAAAGATCACAAATCTTGGTTTGAGCTCAACGACCTCTTCTTT
>JAYPMF010000193.1:0-2316 GCA_038129785.1 Flavobacteriaceae bacterium | reverse complement strand
TCTACCATATCTGCCTTATTTAAAAAGGCAACGATTCTAGGTATACCTACTTGTCTTCCTAATAATATGTGCTCTCTAGTTTGAGGCATTGGTCCATCAGTTGCAGCAACAACAAGAATAGCACCATCCATTTGAGCAGCACCAGTAACCATGTTCTTTACGTAATCGGCGTGACCAGGACAGTCAACGTGCGCGTAATGACGATTCGCTGTTTCATACTCAATGTGAGCTGTGTTAATAGTAATACCACGCTCTTTCTCTTCAGGAGCGTTGTCAATTGAGGTAAAATCTCTTGCTTCTGCAAGACCTTGGTTTGACAATACGCTTGAAATCGCAGCTGTCAAAGTTGTTTTACCGTGATCTACGTGACCAATTGTACCAATGTTCACGTGTGGTTTGGAACGATTAAAATTTTCCTTTGCCATTTTTCTATTTGTTACTTAATTAATAATTTATTTATTCATAATTCTGCGCAAGCGCAATTTTTTTACTTTGAGCCAATGACGAGATTTGAACTCGTGACCTCTTCCTTACCAAGGAAGCGCTCTACCCCTGAGCTACACCGGCGGCCCAAATGAAAGTGAGCGGGAGACGAGGGTCGAACTCGCGACATTCAGCTTGGAAGGCTGACGCTCTACCAACTGAGCTACTCCCGCTTATTTTCTTTCTGTGGGGAGAGCAGGATTCGAACCTGCGAAGGTAAAACCAACAGATTTACAGTCTGTCCTCGTTGGCCGCTTGAGTATCTCCCCAACATTTATACGAGCCGATGGAGGGATTCGAACCCCCGACCAGCTGATTACAAATCAGCTGCTCTGGCCAACTGAGCTACATCGGCAATATTGTTGATACCACAAAAAAAAGAACGTAGTTCTCCCAAAACATCTATTTTTGGGACTGCAAATGTATGAAAGTTTTTTTTATCACAAACTATTTTATTAATATTTTTAATCTTTGAATTCATTTATGTTCGTTGAGAAAATCAATTATTTGCCCTATCTTTTATGAAAGTGAAAAAAAATGCCATTGTTTGCGTTTCTAATGATTTGATTACGGATAATCGAGTTGCGAAGACATGCCTAGTATTAGAAAGCCTTGATTATAAGGTGGTTTTGATAGGGCGAAGAAAAAAAAATAGTCCTCAAATGCCCTCAAGAACATACGAAGTGAGACGCATGAAGCTTTGGTTTGAAACTGGCCCTTTGTTTTACTTCTTTTTAAACCTGAGACTGTTATTTTTTCTTCTTTTTAGAAAAGCCTCGCTCATTTACGCTAATGATCTCGATACATTACCAGCATGTTTTTCTGCCTATCTATTGAAACCAAAGGCAAAAATAATTTATGACACCCATGAATTATTCACTGAAGTGAGTGAGTTAAAAAACAGTTATTTAAAGAGAAGAATATGGTTAACAATAGAAAAATGGATTTTTCCTAAACTCAAAACGGTAATTACGGTTAACAAATCGATAGCTGACATTTACAGTGAAAAATATAAGGTTCATGTTCATGTAGTAAGAAACATCCCCCCGTTATATGAACGGTCAAGTAATGTGAGTAAAACCTCTTTACATTTGAAAGAAGAAGATTTCGTTCTTATTATTCAAGGGTCAGGCTTGAATCAAGATCGTGGCATTGAAGAATCCATTCTCGCCATGAAACATACTGAAAACTGTAAACTCCTCATTGTTGGTGATGGAGATATCTTACCTAAGGCGAAAGAACTTGTTGAAACAAATCATCTTTCAGCATCAGTTATTTTTATTTCTAGAAGACCTTATCAAGAACTTATGAAAATAACGCAAACTGCAGACCTCGGTTTATTAATGGATAAGGCCGTTAACATGAATCATGAGCTTGCACTGCCAAATAAGCTTTTTGATTATATGCATGCAGGAACACCAATCCTCAGTAATAGATTGAAAGAAATTGAAAAATTCATCTCAAAACATAATATTGGAATTATTCATGATGAAATCACCCCGACTGAAATTGCAAAAAAAATAATGTCACTAAAAAATAATCCAGAATTGATAAAAAACCTTTCGAACAACTGTCTTCAAGCGGCAAAAAAAGAAAATTGGGATATAGAGAAAATCAAGCTTGTTAATGCCATAAAAGCTTAATCTATTTCTTCTTTGCATTCAATTCAATCAAAAATCCAAGCTTATAAAAATCAAAAAGATGCAAATTTGAAAAGCCGATTCGCAGGAAAAATCGTGTTGGTTTTTTAAGAACCCAAAACAAGTATCTAAACCAAACAGAATTTTTGTACTTGATAAAGTAACTGAGTATTCTTATAGTTTTGATTAAATC
>JAYPMF010000192.1:0-2317 GCA_038129785.1 Flavobacteriaceae bacterium | reverse complement strand
CCCGTTCGTCTATCGGTTAGGACGCCAGGTTTTCATCCTGGAAAGAGGGGTTCGATTCCCCTACGGGCTACAAGTTTTTAAAACATTTATATGGCAAATCATAAGTCTGCACTAAAGAGAATTCGATCTAATAACAAAAAGCGTCTTCGCAATAGATTTCAGCACAAAACAGCTAGGAATGCTATTCGTAAATTAAGAGGAGTGACCTCAAAAAAAGAAGGTGCAAAACAATTTCCGGGGGTGGTTTCTTTAGTCGATAAGTTGGCAAAAAAGAATATTATTCACGCTAATAAAGCAGCCAATATTAAGGCTAAGTTGGCCAAGTTTGTTGCTTCTCTGTAAATAATTGTACTGTTAAATAAAAATGCCCTCTAATCAATGGAAAGGCTTTTTTAGGAGTTCATTGAAATCAGAAACTCCTCGTTATTTTTGGTTTTTATAAATCGATCATTGATAAACTCCATGGCCTCAACTGGGTTCATATCCGCCAAATATTTTCTCATGATCCACATGCGCTGAATGGTGTTTTCGTCGAGTAACATATCGTCTCGTCTTGTACTTGAGGAGATTAAATCTATAGCAGGAAATATTCTTCGGTTGGCAATCCTACGATCGAGTTGTAATTCCATATTTCCAGTTCCTTTAAATTCTTCAAAAATTACTTCGTCCATTTTGGAACCTGTTTCTGTCAGAGCTGTAGCTATAATTGACAAAGAACCCCCTCTTTCAATATTTCGCGCAGCACCAAAGAATCTTTTTGGTTTGTGAAGCGCATTTGCATCCACCCCACCACTAAGTATTTTTCCAGATGCAGGCTGTACGGTGTTGTAAGCCCTGGCCAAACGGGTGATTGAATCTAGTAAAATAACCACATCATGACCGCATTCCACCATTCTCTTTGCTTTTTCAAGTACGATATTAGCAACTTTAACATGTCTGTCGGCGGGCTCGTCAAAAGTGGAGGCGACTACTTCACCGTCTACATTTCTTTGCATATCGGTTACTTCCTCTGGTCTTTCATCAATTAAAAGGATCAACTGATATACCTCGGGATGGTTGGCAGCAATAGCGTTAGCAATGTCTTTGAGAAGCATGGTCTTGCCCGTTTTTGGCTGTGATACAATCATTCCTCTCTGGCCTTTACCAATAGGGGAGAAAAGATCAATGATCCTTGTTGATATTGTACTTTGCTTTTCGGCGATGTTAAATTTTTCCTCTGGGAAAAGAGGAGTTAGGTGCTCAAAAGATACACGGTCTCTCACTACTTTTGGATCAAGACCGTTAATTTTATCAACCTTAATCAGAGGGAAATATTTTTCGCCTTCTTTAGGAGGACGAACTGTACCTAATACTGTATCTCCTGTTTTGAGTCCGAATAACCTGATTTGTGATTGGGAGACATACACATCGTCTGGTGAGGAGAGGTAGTTGAAGTCCGAAGATCTCAAAAAACCATATCCTTCTTGCATCATTTCCAATACCCCTTCAGTGCTAATAATGCCTTCAAATTCAAAATCGGGTTCACGGTAGCGATTTCTGTTGTCTCGGTTATGATTTATATCATGGTGATCTTTCTTTCTTTTGGGATTGTTGTGTTTTCCGTTGTGGTGGTTTTGTTTGTGATGCTGCTCTCTCTTAACTGGCCTGTTATGGTCATTTTTGTCTTCGCCCTTAACATTGGGCAGTTCGTTTGATGTTTTATCAGAATTTTTCTGCCCTGGACCATTCACGCTAAGTTCCTGTCTTTCATTTGTTGGTTCCTTAGTACCATTTTCATCACTTGATGACATGCTAGAAGAATCAATGATTTGATCAATTAGTTCTAATTTTTTTAGACCAGTGATCCTTTTTAAACCTATGGTTTTTGCAATTTCCTGTAGCTCAGGAAGTTTTTTGCTTTTTAGCTTTGCTAACTCGAACATCAGATGAGATTATGTGAATATGTGGAATAAAAAAAGTGTTAGAAAGTATTGGGCTTTTGGAAATCTCCTTGGCAATATTACAAATTTTATTTCTAAATTGAAATTTTAAACAAAAAACTTAAGTTTTTATAATTTATCACATGATCCAACGGATTCAGACAATTTATTTATTAATGATATCAATTGTTGCCATTTTGGGTATTTTTTTATTTACTCCTAGGGAATTTGTTGGTTTTGGTTTGCTAACTCCAGTTGTATTAAAAATTTATTTTGTATTGACCGGAGGTCTCTCAACATTGACGTTGATTCTGTTTAAAAGAAGAAAAACACAATTGTCTTTGAATCGCCTTCACTTTTTTTTTCAAATTCTAGCCTTAATTGGATTGGTCTACGAG
>JAYPMF010000191.1:0-2341 GCA_038129785.1 Flavobacteriaceae bacterium | reverse complement strand
CCGTCACTCACGCCAATGGTATTGAAAATCAAACCCAACATTTGGTGGGGCGCAATACCCTCCTTGATATGAACTGAAAGCTCATTGAGGTGCATATTACATGGATTACCCTCGTAACCTGTACTAGCAATACCTATCAAAGGTTTTTCAAAGTCCTCATCTGTCATGCCAATGGCATGAAGCATGGCTTGGGCTGCAGGCTGAGTGGGATCTTGTGTTACACGTTGACTGAATTTATTAAGGGCCATGTTTCAAATTTGATGCTAATTTAATGGCTAACAACCGTTGGCCATAATTTTTTAAATATTTTACACTATACCCAAATTAATTCAAATCATTATAATTATATGATTATCAAATATTTAAACCATGTTTAATAATACATTCAAACCAATAAAAAATTATAACAAATCTATTTAAGTTATATTTATAAAATAGAAGTCTAAAAGTACCAAACAATGAAATATAAAACTTCTGAAGCGATTGATAATTTATATCAAAAGCAAAAAGTATTTTTTGACTCTCAAATAACCCTACCTAACGCATTTAGGATCAAAAAGCTAAAGGCTTTGCAAAAAGAATTAGGTAAAAGGGAAAAAGATATTTATAAAGCCCTAAAAAATGACTTGAGTAAATCGGGCTTTGAATCAATGGCTTCTGAAACGGTTTTGGTTGAGAAGGAGATTGCTAAAATGATTAAGATGCTACCAGTGTGGAACAGACCTCATCGAACCAAAAGCAGCTTAATTAATTTCCCCTCTAAAGACTACATAGTACCTGAACCTTATGGAAAAACCTTGATCATAAGCCCCTGGAATTATCCTTTCCAACTGTCTGTGACCCCTTTAGTAGGCGCTGTAGCAGCAGGAAATACTGTTGTTTTAAAACCATCAGAGTTTGCCCCCTATACAGCAAGCATAATACATTCTATCATAGAAGCGGTTTTTGACGAGGAACATGTAGCAGTGGTTAAAGGAGATGCCTCCACCGCTACTACACTGCTTAAAAAAAAATGGGATTACATCATGTTTACAGGAAGTACGGTAGTTGGTAAAATCGTAGCCAAAGCCGCAGCTGAATACCTCACTCCCACGACCTTGGAGCTAGGCGGAAAAAGTCCGTGCATAGTCGATGAAACAGCCCCCATTAGCATCACGGCAAAAAGATTGGTATGGGGCAAATTCCTCAACTGTGGGCAGACTTGTATCGCACCGGATTACCTTTTGGTTCACGAAAACATTAAAGATAAGTTGATCCAAGAAATAATCTTACATATTGAAAAATCTTTTGGAAAAAACCAGCAAGATTCAACTGACTATGGTAGGATCGTTCACCAAAAACACTTCAATAAACTTAAGAAATCAATCCAAAAGCAAAAGCTTGTTTATGGTGGACAAATGGATGAAAAAAAATTATTCTTTAGTCCCACACTGATAGAAAATCCAACTTTAGAAAGTGAACTGATGCAAGAGGAAATATTTGGCCCCATTCTACCAATCATAGGCTACAGAAAGGAAGAAGATATTCATAACATACTGAAAAAAAGAGAGCGTCCATTAGCTTTCTATGTCTTTTCTAAAAGAAAAAAATTCATCAACAAACTCTTTCATCGCTATTCCTTTGGAGGTGGAGTCGCCAACGATTCCATCATACAATTCGCAAATGACAATCTACCTTTTGGTGGGGTTGGTCACAGTGGAATAGGAGCCTATCACGGAAAATACAGTTTCAAAAATTTCACCCATGAAAAACCCATTATAAAACGTTCTTTTTGGTTTGATCTTCCAGGGCGCTATGCTCCTTATCCAAAGTCCTTATCTTTGTTAAAATTTTTATTAAAAAATCTTTAATGTCCGAAAAGAAAGTAAGTAAAGCCATCGAATATAGACGCTCGGTTAGGGTTTTTGATGATGAAAAAGACATTGATCCTAATGTTGTCAAAAAATGCATCGAACAGGGTATTCTTGCCCCCAACAGCAGTAATCTTCAACTTTGGGAATTTTATCACATTACCGATGCTGACTTAATCAAAAGAATAGCAAGGGTATGCTTTAATCAGCCTGCGGCCAAAACCGCCAAGCAATTTGTCATTCCTGTGGTGAGGAAAGACCTTTGGAAAAAAAGAATTGCCTCCAACGTGGCTTTTATCGAATCTGAACAAAAAAAATCTAAGAGCAAAGACCCTAAAAAAATTAAAGCGGCAACATCTTACTATCAAAAAATCCTCCCAAAAATCTATGGTGTGGGTAATCTGGGAGGGTGGATTAACAGTGTCGTCACCAACATCAAGGGATTAAAAAAGGTGGTTTACCGACAGGTGAAAAAATCGGATATGCGTGTC
>JAYPMF010000190.1:0-2347 GCA_038129785.1 Flavobacteriaceae bacterium | reverse complement strand
ATGACCCAAGATGGGAGAAAGCGTCGCTGAAGCTACTTTGACAAGATGGTTAAAAGAAGTAGGGGATTCCATTGAGATAGACGACATTTTGGTTGAGATCGCTACAGATAAGGTGGATTCAGATGTTCCTAGTGAAGTCAAAGGTGTATTGACAGAAAAGAAATATAAAGAAAATGACGTTGTTCAAGTCGGTGAGGTGATTGCAATTATTCAAACTGATATAGATGAACCTGATTTACAATCTTCCCCTGAAGTTGAGTCGCCTAAAAAGAAAAAGAAGAAAGAGGCTATCATCCCGGAAATTTCCTCATTCTCCCTACCTGACCCATTGCCTGAATTTGAGAGTGTGTCCAAAATGGTAGATGATGCCAAAACTTTGTTATCACCTAAAAATCTTAACAAAAGTCAATTTCTTTCCCCTCTAGTAAAAAGTATTGTCCAAGCGGAGGGATTGAGTTCAGAGGAATTAAAGCATATTATGGGTAGTGGAAAGGACAACCGAATTACCAAAAAAGATATATTGTCTTATTTGACTCAGCGTGGTAAATCATTTCCCACCCCTTCAGAAAAATATTCAACCCTAAGTTCAAAACTTTCCTCGCCAATTCAATCAATAAAAAAAATAGTTCCCTCAGGTGATACATATAATAGCGATGGTGACCAAATCATTGAAATGACTCGTATGGCCAAGCTTACGGCCGAGCACATGATCCGAAGCAAACAGACTTCGGCACATGTTCAGTCCTTCATAGAAGCTGATTTGACTAACCTGTGGGAGTGGCGTGAGAGTGTCAAAAATGAATTTATGAAGAGAGAAGGGGAAAAATTGACTTTTACGCCCTTATTGATCACGGCCTTGATCAAAGCTTTAAAAGATTTTCCTATTTTAAATAGTTCTCTAGAGGGAGATACCATCGTTCAGAAAAAAGCTATCAATATAGGGATGGCAGCAGCCATGGCCGATGGAAATTTGATAGTTCCTGTTATTAAAAACGCAGATCATTTGAATTTAGTTGGTTTAGCCAAAGCAGTCAATGATCTTGCCCATCGAGCAAGGACTCAGCAATTGAAACCCGAGGAAATTCAGGACGGTACTTTTACTTTTACCAATGTTGGTAATTTTGGATCTCTTACTGGAACTCCCATCATCAATCAACCACAAGTTGGAATTGTAGCAGTGGGTGTGATCCAAAAAAAGCCTGCAGTAATCGAAACCTCACAGGGAGATTCGATTGCCATTCGTAAAAAAATGATCATCTCTCATAGCTATGATCACCGTATTATTAATGGTGCCATTGGAGGTCAGTTTATTAAAAGCATGTCCGATTATCTTGAAAATTGGAATAAAGACCTTCCGATTTAAATTTTGATTCATGAAATTAAAACTCAATAGACCTTTATGTTTTTTTGACTTGGAAACTACTGGAGTTAATGTCACTACTGATCGAATTGTTGAAATTGCAGTGTTAAAATTACATCCCAAGGGAACGAGAGAGGTTAAGGTTTGGCGTGTGAATCCCGAATGTCCTATTCCTGCGCAAGCTTCTGCTGTTCATGGAATTTACGATGCCGATATTGCTGACGAACCAAATTTTAAGACTCTTTCTAAAACTATTTACAATTTCATTAGGAATTCCGATTTGGCCGGATATAATTCTGATCGTTTTGACATTCCTTTGTTGGCCGAGGAAATGCTGAGGGCTGAAATTGATTTCGATATGTCGCATTTTAAAACCATTGATGTTCAAACAATTTTTCATAAAATGGAACAGCGAACGTTAACAGCAGCTTTGAAATTTTACTGTAATGAGGAATTGGTGGATGCTCATTCTGCTATGGCCGATACTAAAGCAACTCACGATGTTTTGATGGCCCAATTGGATCGTTATGATGAGTTGGAGGGTGATGTAGATTCTTTGAATGTTTTTACCACCCGAAAAAAGTCAGCTGATTTTGCTGGATTTATTGTTTTCAATAAAGATGGGGATGAGTGCTTTTCGTTTGGTAAACACAAAGGTAAGACCGTTGAAAATGTACTGGAGAACGAACCGGGATATTTCGGTTGGTTACTTAATGCAGATTTTCCAATGTATACCAAGAAAGTACTAACTGGTATACGTCTTAGAAAATTGAATACCTAATTATTTTTTTGTGAAAATTATTTGTATTGGGAGAAATTACCCAGAACATGCAGAGGAGTTGGGAAATGAAAAACCGGAGTCACCAGTTATCTTTATAAAGCCAGATACGGCAAAACTTCAAAGCAGGAGTCCATTTTACATACCTCCTTTTTCAAATGAAATTCACCATGAGGTAGAGGTATTGGTCAAGATTATTCGCATTGGTA
>JAYPMF010000189.1:0-2355 GCA_038129785.1 Flavobacteriaceae bacterium | reverse complement strand
ATATTTCCTATTGTTTCTTTTAATAAAATTTCATTAAACAACAATATTATATTATTATCCGATCCAACCGTCCTTGAGGAAAAAGGCAAATATTATTTATATGGGACTAGTTCGGGTGGTTCTGATAAAACGAATGATGGTTTTTTGGTATATGAGTCAACTAATCTTATAAATTGGGAAGCAAAAGGGTATGCATTGAAAAAAGGGGATGCATATGGAAATAAGGGATTTTGGTCCCCTCAAGTTTTCAAAAATGGAGAATTTTATGTGATGGCCTATACAGCAAACGAAAAAATTGCTATCGCATCATCCAAAAGCCCACTAGGTCCATTCAAAAATTCTTCCAAAACTTATTTCAAATCAGATTTTAAAGAAATTGACCCATACATTTTTTTTGACAATGGAAAAATTTACCTCTACCGAGTAAGAAGAATTGATAAAACTAATCAAATTTATGTCAGTGAACTCAATAAAAATCTTTCAATAAAAAAAAATAATACCCCTAGCAAATGTTTTATCAAATATCAATCTTGGGAAGATCAAGAAAATATTGGGATTGGTAGTAACCAAGGTCCTTCAGTTATTAAGATTGGGGGAGTATATTACATGTTTTATTCTGCAAATAGTTTTAGAAGTAAAAGATATGCTGTGGGGTATGCTAAAAGTCCAACTCCAATTGGACCATGGGTAAAAAGTAAAAACAATCCAATCATTGATTTTTCTAAAATCAATCAAAATGGGCCTGGTCATGGTGATATTTTTTATGATCATCAAGAAAAATCATACAAATATGTTCTTCATACCCATTTTTCTAAAAATAGACTAAGACCAAGAAAAACCGGAATCCTTAATTTAGTTCATTTAATAAAATCAAATGAAATCGCAATAAGGCCCGAAACATTTAAATTTCTCAAATCACAATAAAAACATTATACCTAAAATTCTAAAAGAATCTAATAAAATGAAACTTTTCATATCACTTCTGCTGTTGAATTTGATCTCGTGTCAAAAAATATCCCAAAACATTAGACCTAATGTAATATTGATTATGACAGATGATCAAGGCTGGGGACAAACAAGCTATTACAATCATCCAGTTCTGGAAACCCCACATATAGACGCTATGGCATCAAATGGTGTCCGTTTTGATCGGTTTTATGCAGCTGCCCCAGTTTGTTCACCCACAAGGGCAAGTGTTTTGACAGGCAGGTCAAACAATCGAACAGGTGTATTCCAACACGGGTACGCTCTTAACAAACAAGAAAAAACCATAGCTGAAACTTTAAAAAATGTTGGCTATTCTACTGCCCACTTTGGAAAATGGCATTTGAATGGATTACGTGGACCTGGAGTACCCATACTAATTGAGGATACCCACAATCCAGGAAAATTTGGTTTTGATCATTGGTTGACTGTTACCAATTTTTTTGACATCGACCCTTTGATGAGTGAAAATGGCTCTTTTGTTAATCTCAAAGGAAATTCATCAGATATTATTGTTCGTGAGGCTTTGAAATTTATTGAGGAAAAAAGTAAACAAAACCAACCCTTTTTTACAGTTATTTGGGATGGATCACCCCATGATCCATTTCTAGCGAGTGATGAAGATCGCTTAAGGTTTAAGAATTTGGATGAATCAAGTCAAAATCACTACGGTGAACTGGTAGCTTTTGATCGAAGTTTGGGTCATTTACGAAAAAGACTTCGAGAACTTGAATTGGCAGATAACACTCTTATATGGTATTGTAGTGATAATGGTGGACTTTCAAAAATAAAACCAAATACTGTAGGAGGACTAAGGGGTTCAAAAGGAACTGTTTACGAAGGAGGTTTAAGGGTTCCCGCAGTCATTGAATGGCCAGCAGTTATTGAGCCTAAAATAAGCCACTACCCAGCATCTACAATGGATATTTTTCCTACAATAGTTGATATTTTAGGACTATCCAAAGATAACTTACTTAATCCTATTGATGGAATTAGCCTTAGGCCAATGTTCAACAATGATGTAGATAAACGCACAAAAAAAATCCCTTTTCGTTATAAAGATCAAGGGGTATTATTGGACAATAATTATAAGTTAATTGCTACTAGTGTTAAAGAGAACGAATTTGTCTTATACAACTTAGAAAATGACCCTACTGAAGCCCAAAATATCGCAAAAGAAAAGCCCATGGTTTTTGAAAAAATGAAAATGGAGTTTAAAAAGTGGAATCAGACTGTAGAATTGAGTATTTTGGGTAAAGACTACCCAGAGGGAAAAGTCCTCGAAAATCCTAAATCTCATTTTTGGATGAAAGATGATCGTTACCAGCCTTTTCTTGAAGAATGGTCAAAACGACCGGAATACAGGGATAG
>JAYPMF010000188.1:0-2378 GCA_038129785.1 Flavobacteriaceae bacterium | reverse complement strand
AAGTACTACCCAGAGCCACAAACGCTAGAAACTTTTCTCAATGTGATTCTTTACTGATGGGAAACCAATGTGGGGCCCATACCTTCCCATACATTGAGGCCAAAAATAAAACGGCCCAAATAGAACACGAGGCCACTACCAGTAAGATTGGTGAGGATCAAATATTTTACTGCAACCAAAGGGGTATTGATCCTGAAAAAGCCATTGCATTGGTCGTTAACGGCTTTAGTAAAGAAGTACTCAACAAGCTTCCAATGGAATTTGCAGTTGAAGCACAAAAATTATTAGAAATCTCCCTTGAGGGATCTGTAGGATAAAAAAACATTTATGTTAACGATAGAAAATCTTCATGCTCAAGTTGAGGGTAAACAAATCCTTAACGGTATCGACTTAGACGTCAAAGCCGGAGAAGTACATGCCATAATGGGACCCAATGGATCGGGAAAAAGTACCCTATCTTCCGTCATTGCTGGTCATCAAGATTATGAAGTCAATCATGGGACTATGCTATTGGAAGGAGAAGATTTGGTTGATTTGTCACCCGAGGAACGAGCACACAAAGGTATCTTCCTCTCTTTTCAATACCCTGTTGAAATTCCTGGAGTAAGTGTCACCAACTTTATTAAAACCGCCATCAATGCTTCTCGCAAGGCAAAAGGGTTAGAGGATATGCCGGCTAATGTAATGTTAAAAAAAATCAGGGAAAAATCCTCTCTATTGGAAATTGATTCTCGTTTTCTTTCACGCTCTCTCAATGAAGGTTTTTCTGGCGGAGAAAAAAAACGCAATGAAATATTCAAAATGGCTATGATGGAACCCAAACATTCCATTCTCGATGAAACAGATTCTGGTTTGGATATAGATGCACTTAAGATTGTGGCCAATGGGGTCAATAGATTGAGATCCAAAGACAATGCTATCATTGTAATAACTCATTACCAAAGATTGTTGGAATACATTGTTCCTGATTTTGTCCACGTACTTTTCGACGGTAAAATTGTCAAATCAGGAACCAAGGATTTGGCCGTAGAATTGGAGGAGAAAGGATACGACTGGATAAAGGAGATGGCTTAAATTTTATGGATTTTAAAGAAAAATTATTGGCTTCCCATTTGGCATTTGAAGAAAGAATAGACCATTCCGATCCCGTTCATCAAATGCGATTAGATGCTCTTGAAATTTTTGAGAAAAAGGGATTCCCTTCCCGAAGAGATGAAGCTTGGAAATTTACTTCCCTCGGCGCTACAGTAAGTCAAGATTATGCTCTATTCCCAGAGGCTGAAACCACTATTCAACTCAAAAAAGTAAAAAAGTATTTCTTATATGAAATTGACACCTACAAAGTGGTTTTTATCGATGGCGTTTACAGTCCTTTCCTATCAGACACCACTCACGACGGTTTGGATGTTTGTCTAATGTCTGCGGCATTATCCAAGGCAAAATATCGTAGTTTAATAGATACTTATTTCGATAAAATCACCAATAAAGAAGACAGTCTCACAGCCCTTAACACCTCCTACACACTCGAGGGAGCCTATGTTTATATTCCCAAAAGTGTAGTAGCAGAAAAACCAATTGAGATTATTCACTTTTCTTCTGGTCAGGAAAAAGCATTGTGGTTGCAACCTAGAAATTTGATAGTAGTTGATCAAAATGCACAAGTTCAAATTCTTGAGCGACACCAAAGTCTCAAAGAACACGATGTAGTCACCAATTCTGTTACTGAAATTTATACCCATCAAGATGCATTTGTAGATTATTACAAAATTCAAAATGACCTGAGCACTGCTTCACTTATAGACAACACATATATTTCCCAAGAAAAAAACAGTAATGCAAGGGTACATACCTTCTCGTTGGGAGGAAAATTAATTCGTAATAATTTGAATTTTTATCTTAGAGGGCAATACAGTCATTCCACCCTTAAAGGTATTACCCTACTCAAGAATCAGCAACATGTAGACCATTACACTTTGGTAGATCATGTCTCTCCCAATTGCGAAAGTCACCAAGATTATAAGGGAGTTTTTTCAGAAGGTTCCAAAGGCGTGTTTAATGGTAAAATCCACGTAGACCAGCTGGCACAAAAGACCAATGCATTCCAACAAAACAATAATATACTACTCGACGATAAAGCTACAGTCAACACCAAACCACAATTAGAAATTTTTGCCGATGATGTCAAATGTTCCCATGGTTGTACTGTGGGTCAATTAGACGAAAATGTACTCTTCTACTTGATGTCAAGAGGGATACCAAAAAAAGAGGCCAAAGCATTGATGACATATGCTTTTGCAAACAACGTTTTGGAAAGTGTGGAGCTACCCATTTTGAAAAAGCGTATTAACAAATTGATTGCCCAAAAATTGGGAGTTAAT
>JAYPMF010000187.1:315-2415 GCA_038129785.1 Flavobacteriaceae bacterium | reverse complement strand
TTGGTGCACTTAACTATATTAAAGAACATCATTATTTAAGACCAATTCCATTATCTGAAATTGATCTAGCTACCAATGATGTCGCTCAGAACCCAGGTTATTAAATAAAAACTTTTTAACCAAAAAACCCGGCTTTGATTTAGTTTAAAGCCGGGTTATTCATTAAATTAAACTTCAACAATGAAATATTTCTACCCTTGACTCATATAATTAGTTCTTTCTTTTTTATTTTTTTTGCCTTATCAACTTATGCACAGTATAATTTTGATCAACTCGAGAAGAGAATGCGAAAATTCGTTGAGGATAAAGAGTTGACAGGTTTTCAAACAATGGTAATTAAAAAAGGGAAAACTATTCATTACGATATTTTTGGTTATGATAATATCGAGGAAGAAAAACCAATTGAAAAAAACAGTATTTTCAGAATTGCTTCAATAACCAAATGCGTCGTTGCTGTTGCTATCATGAAGCTTTATGAAAAGGGATATTTCGATTTAGAGGATCCCATTGGTCGCTACATTTTAGAATATAAAAACCCAATGGTATACCAAGCAGATGGTACTCTGAAACCCGCTTCAAACCCGATTCGCATTATTGATGTTCTAAGACATACCACTGGTATTGGAAAAACATACCCCGCTTTGAGAAAGCAATTTGATGTATTAAAATCCAACCGCTCCTTCGACTTGGAGACAGAAGTAAAGCGGATGAGTGAAATTCCACTTGCTGAAGAACCAGGAACCTTTTGGATATACGGACCGTCAGTCAGTATAGGGGCTTATCTTATAGAAAAACTTACAGGAAAAAAAATAGATGAATTTTTAAAAACTGAAGTTTTTGATCCTTTGCAAATGCAAGATACTTTTTTTGAAATCCCTAAAGAGAAACAGTATCGTTTTACCACCGGTTATTTTTTAGATAAACCAGGAGAGTATAGCCTATTAGATCATCCCAAAAATTCACCTTATACCAAAAAAGTTACTTTTTGTAATCCTTCTGGAGGATTGGCATCAACCATTGAGGATTTATCAAAGTTCTGTATGATGCTCCTTAACAAAGGAACCTATAAAGGTCAGAAAATATTGGAAAAACATACCGTCGAATTGATGACCAAAGATCAACTTAACGGAATAAGAAATCAGAAACCAAATGATGAAAACCATAAGCCCAATGAGGCGATTGGTTTTGGAATGACTTTTAGTGTAATAAAAAATATAACTGCCTACCCCTTTCCAGGAAGTCAGGGAAGTTATGGTTGGCATGGTTCATGGGGTCCCTACTTTAGAATTGATCCTAAGGAAAATTTGGTTATGATCCTTATGACTCAAATGAAAGGATGGGACTATTCCAGGAAAGAGATTTTCGAGAAACATGTATACAACGCTGTTTTAGATCGTTAATTTTTCCATTGTTTTATTAATGATATGATATAATTACAGGATTGATTTTATGAAAAATCACACCAAAAATTCCTGGTTATAATGTTGATTAACCAATAAAACAATCCGACTCGGAAATCGTTTAAAAATTATTAAAAAATTTTTAATTTGCTAATGTGTTCGCACACGAAAATTAAATTTACATTTAAATAGATGAAACTCATTTTTTCAAAAACTTATCTTTTAAAAATAACTCTAACACTATTATTTAGTTGTCTTTCTATTTGTAATGCTCAAAACCTTAAAAAACCAAATTTCATCCTAATTCTCCCAGATGATCAACGCTGGGTTGGTACCTCTTTTTTAGCGGATCCTAAAGACCCGCGCTCCAAAAGTGATTTTTATAAAACCCCAAATATGAAGCGACTGGCTGAAAGCGGGATGAGAATGACTCATGGCTATGCTCCTGCACCATTTTGCTCCCCCACTAGGAAAAGCATATTAACAGGATTGACCCCTGCCAAACATGAATATCAAAAAGATAGAGAAAATTGGACCAAGGCTTTTAGAAAGCAAATTACCATTCCAAAAATACTTAAAATGGCAGATCCCAATTATGTAACCGCACACTTCGGAAAGTGGGATGAAAGGTATGACAATTTTACCCCGGAGGAAATGGGATATGATTACAGTGATGTGCTCACCAGCAACAACACTGGAG
>JAYPMF010000187.1:0-305 GCA_038129785.1 Flavobacteriaceae bacterium | reverse complement strand
CAAAAAAACCTAATTTCATAGTAATTCTCACTGATGATCAAAGCTGGGTAGGTACTTCGTTTTTGGCGGACCCTAAAGATTCGCGATCCAAAAGTGATTATTATCAAACCCCTAATATGAAGCGACTAGCTGAAAGCGGAATGAGAATGACAAATGGCTATGCTCCTGCACCATTTTGCTCACCCACCAGGAAAAGCATATTGACAGGATTGTCTCCTGCCAAACACGAGTACCAGAAAGACAGGGAACATTGGACCCAGACTTTTAGAAAGCAGTTGACGATTCCCAAAATTCTTAAAACGGCA
>JAYPMF010000186.1:0-2461 GCA_038129785.1 Flavobacteriaceae bacterium | reverse complement strand
ATGTCTTTAGAAGGTAATGTTATTTTAATCATTATATCTTATTTAATTAATAATAATCTTTTCAAAACATTTTTTAATGAGATTTGTTTTGATAACAAAAACAACCTTAAAACAGAATTTCAATTTGTAATAATTGTTTTTAATTTACATTGAGTTTTAATGTTATTTAAAAAAATTAAATTTATAATTTACCACTGCTCTGAAGGTTAAGTAAAAAAATAGCCTTTGGACAAAAACAAAGTTTAAAGAAAAAAACCCAAGCCTATTTTCAATCATTATTATGCATGCATAATATTTTTTTAATAGATTTGCTAAAAATCAGACAATGCAATACAGAATAAAAAAAGTTACCGTTTTAGGTTCCGGTGTTATGGGTTCCGGAATAGCATGCCAGTTGGCAAATGTAGGACTTGAAGTATTGATGCTGGATATTTTGCCTCAAAAACCATCAGACACTAAAACCGACAGAAACAGCGTAGCCCAGAACGCACTGAACAAAGCTATCAAATCAAAGCCCGCACCCCTCTACAAAAAAGAATATGCCGGTGGAATAACGATTGGAAATCTAGAGGATGATTTTGAAAAAATAAATGATGCCGATTGGATTATAGAAGTAGTTGTAGAAAGATTGGATATCAAACAACAGATTTTCGAAAAAGTTGAAAAACACAGAAAACCGGGCAGTATTGTAAGTTCTAATACTTCCAGTATACCCATCTCTCAATTGTCTGAGGGAAGATCGGAGGACTTTAAAAAACATTTTTGCGGAACCCATTTTTTCAATCCACCGAGATACTTGAGGTTGCTTGAGATCATTCCCATCGACGAAACTCTGCCCGAATTGGTTGATTTCTTTATGCATTTTGGCGAAATCAATTTGGGAAAACAATCCGTCTTGTGTAAAGACACCCCTGCTTTTATCGCCAACAGAATTGGGGTTATGTCGGGAGTAAAAGTTTTTGATCTGACTCAGAAATACGACCTCTCTATTGAAGAAGTTGATGCCTTGACGGGCGCGCTCATTGGAAGACCCAACACAGGAACCTACAGATTGCAAGATTTGGTAGGTCTCGATACAGGTGAAAAAGTCACCCGCTTTGTGGTCAACAACGTTAAGAACGATTCCTTTTTTGAATCTGTCGGAAAAGCCCCCGAAACAAAATTTATGAACTTCCTTTTGGAAAACAACTTTTTGGGTAACAAAACAGGAAAAGGCTTTTATCAGAAAACCGATCAAAAAGACCAGAACGGAAAAACCATCATCAACGCCTTAGATCTCAAAACACAGGAATACAGACCCAGCATCCGCCCCAAAAATCCTATCCTTAAGGAAGCCAAAGCCATTGAAAACATGCAGAAAAGGATGTCGTTTTTGATAGGCAAAGATGACAAAGAAAGTCTTTTCCTCAAGGAGTATTTCGGCGCAATTTTCGCCTATGCCGCCCAACGTGTCCCCGAAATTTCCGATCAATATTACCCAGTCGATGATGCGATGAGGGCGGGCTATGTTTGGGATTTTGGACCTTTTGAATACTGGGATTTGATAGGCTTTCAAAATGGTGTTGAAATCATTGAAGCCTCAGGTGAGAAAATCCCCGACTGGGTTGGGCAAATGCAAAAAGCCGGTGCCGAGCAATTTTACAAATACGACAAAGGAGAAAAGAAATATTTTGATCTGGATAGCCTTACATACAAAACAGTTCCCGGATCTGATGGTTTCATTATTTTGGATAGCTTCAGAGAAAATACTCCCATCATTAAAAACAGCGAATGTACTGTCCACGATATTGGAGATGGTGTGATGTGTTTGGAGTTTCAAAGTAAAAGTAATGCCATAGGAGAAGGGATTGGAAAAGCCATTGCCCAAGCAATTGACATAGCCGAAAATGAAGCTTGGAATGGCATAGTGATCGGTAACAATGCCAAACAATTTAGTGTAGGTGCCAACCTGATGGGCATTGGAATGTTAGCCATGCAAAAACAATTTGATACTTTGGATCAAATGGTTGCTGATTTCCAATCGGTCATGATGCGGATCAGAACCTCAAAAATACCGGTGGTGGTAGCTACCCAGGGATATGTTTTTGGGGGAGGTTGCGAAATCACCATGCACTGCGATGCTGCTGTGTGTGCGGCCGAATCCTATATCGGGCTGGTCGAAGTCGGGGTAGGTCTCATTCCCGGAGGTGGAGGAACCAAAGAATTCGCATTGAGAGTCTCTGATGGTTTCTACGAAGGGGATGTCAAAATGCCCATGTTGATCGACCACTTTAAATCCATTGCCACGGCAGCTGTTTCCACTTCGGCCTCTGAAGCATTCGATTTGCATTATCTTCTGGAAAACAGGGATTCCATTTCCTACAATGTTCAACGAAATATTGGTTTGGCCAAAGAAAAAGTACTGGAGCTTGCCAAAGACTATATTCCCCCCTCGCCAAGAAAAGACATAGAGGTACTGGGT
>JAYPMF010000185.1:904-2508 GCA_038129785.1 Flavobacteriaceae bacterium | reverse complement strand
GTCTTATATGAGCTACGATTTGTTTTTCTAGGTTTAGGTGAAGCTGGTTGATTAGCCTTGTAGGTATCCTTGAATATATTTTTAGATAAAAAAAAATTTCCTAATGTTTTTGCCCAAACCTCCATATTGGGTCTTTTTTTTGGGTCATCTAGATCAAAAGCTTGATGAAAAAGCATTTGGAGATCCTTGTTGATGACCTTGTTGAACGCATTGTGAGGTGGAGGAATAAAATGGAAGTTTCTTTTTTTTCTTCCATGTACAAACATTCGGTGCTTTATTTTGTCTTGAGTTTCAACAATCTTGTCATTTTTTGATGATCCCATATATGGGTGAATACCAAAAATAAGTTCATAAAAAATCACAGCAACAGAGAAGTAGTCAGTGTATATGTCATCTTTATAATCGTGAGCCATATAACCTGGTGTACCTTGTTTTGACTTAGGAGAAATATTATTAATGGTGAGGTTGTCTAGATCCAATATCATAGGAAAACCTTTATCATCTACATAGATATTTTGTGGTTTAATATCTCCATTAGAATAATTTCCTGACTTGTAAAAATTTGAAAAGACTATGGCTAATCGTTGGCAAAGAATTAGTTTGTTTTTAATCTTGCTAAAACTCTGATATTTTGGATGTTTATTAAAATTATTGGAAGTGATGTGTTGTAATTCAATGCCACTTGCCTTTGGCATTAAAAAACCTTTAAATTTTTTATTAGCATCAAATAAAAGATCTATTGGCCAAGTCCCAAGTTTTGTTGTCATTCCTTTATTCCATGGAAGGTCTAATTTGATTTTTCCTTTCTTATGGTCATTGACCATTTCTTTAATCCTTTGTTCATCATCTTTAGTTGGATTAAATAGAACTTTTGCAACTAATCTAGGTTTTCTATAAACTTTGTGGATCGAACCAGCACCTCCCTTCCCGATTTGGTCTGTAAGCTTAACCGTTTTCCCGCTTAAAAAACTAGTATATGTTTGACCTTTCTTACTCAACTTCTTTACTCATATGAGAAAATAACAAGCAAAATTCATTGCCATCTATGGCCTTTACTTTAATTTTTTTGGTTGTTGAGGAATATGACCATTGTCTTGTCATCCTCTTCTTTTTGAATCCCCGGAATTGGTTTTTCCTTAAATATTCCAAGATCAATAATTTTTTCCACTGTAGGTAAAATAGCCTCTTCCTCCTTTTTTTCCTTTAGTTCATAGATTTGACCTATGAGTGCATCATAAAAACCAGCAAACGGTTGATTGTGATCGTACCTTGCTTCTGAATAGACCTTATCGTAAACTCCTTTTTCATGTGCTGGAACTTCTCCTTTTAACAAAAAGGAAAAATCATCGCAGCCATCTGAAATGGCAAAGAATGCATCAGGATGAATATTTTCATGCAGAGAAGTCATGAAAAATTGATTCCAGTTTTCTTTAGTTAAAAATATAGTTGAACCCACTACATATGTCTGAAAAGGAACAATTACAGAAGAGTATTTTCCTTTGCTTAAATATCCTGCTCTACCATCTCCCACATTTGCTGTGAAAATTCCCCGTGGTGTTTGAACGATTAGAATTAGCGTACACTTTAATGAATTCAATTCCACA
>JAYPMF010000185.1:539-894 GCA_038129785.1 Flavobacteriaceae bacterium | reverse complement strand
TCTTTATTTTGAGCATAAACAATTAGTTCCTCTCTTGTTTTTTCGAACAATCTAAGAGCTACTTTGTACCACTTTGGGTTATCAAGTTTCTGGAATTCTTCCTCACTTACTTTTTCTAAGTATTTTTTGATGAGTTTGCTTAGTCCCTCGCATGCTATTTTACTTCCAATATGAGAATTTTCTCCAGACCCTGCACCATCCGAAACAATTGCATAATGATATTTATCATCTACAGTTCCAAGTGAATGATAATCTTGACAGGGAATTGGCGGGTTTTTTTTATGGCTTTTACCTTGAACTGATAAACCAAAACCAAAATAGATTTTAGATTTTATAATTTTTGATAGGTGATGAG
>JAYPMF010000185.1:0-484 GCA_038129785.1 Flavobacteriaceae bacterium | reverse complement strand
CATCCAAACTTTTACCTTTGTCAACACTTGTTTCATTTATAACAGGTGTTTTTTCTGTACTGGTATTATCCATAATAAAAGATTCCTCATCTATGTTTATGATACCTCTCTTAGCTAAATTTGCTTTCATAATCGATACACTTCCCCACTGTGTCCACAATCCGACAAATCCAAAGAGAAACAGCAATAACCAAAATGCCATTCCGAAAAAAAAAAGAAAAACAGCTGTCCCTAAAGCCATGAATTTAAATACCTAAATCCATATCAATTACGTGAGGTTCAGCCACATCGGGGTCAAGAGTTACTTTTGCAGCACCATCGCCGGCCATTGCAGCACTAGCGCTAGCACTTACAAAAGCGAATACTTGGGCAAATTTGGTAGAATCTTTAAGTTTAAAGGCAACCGCTTTTTCTTTTAGACGTTGATCTTCCGTTTGCGCTGCTAGTTTAGCAAGAGTTTGCATATCTGCTCCGTCACCTACAC
>JAYPMF010000184.1:0-2526 GCA_038129785.1 Flavobacteriaceae bacterium | reverse complement strand
GGTTTGTCATCAAATTTTCCAAACTTTATACCACTAGCAGTGCCATTAAACTCAATTTCCATGCCTTCTTTTGCAACAAATGCACTCGCAAATGTTTTTTTTGCATCACGTTCGACATTGTCCATAAAATCGTCATCATGAGAGGGATCATGATGAAAAATTGCATAATTTTTCACACCTGCCTCTTTGGATAATCGAACCCCTTCTTGCCAGGTAGAATGCCCCCAACCTTCAAAATTTGGATATTCTTCTTCTGTATACGTAGAGTCATAAATGAAAAGATCCGTATTTTCTACTAGCTTAAGAATACTCTCATCCAGTGCATCTTTTTTGTGCTCTGTATCTGTGACGTAACAAACGGATTTACCCTTGAAGTTCACACGATACCCGGTAGCGCCTTTTGGGTGATTCAACAAGCATGTATCAAGATGAATCTCATCAGATAGCGTAATGTTTTCCCCTGCATCAAAATCATGGTATTGCATTTTCGCTTGCAGGATATCAATAGGCACAGGAAACGTCGGATTTGCCATTTGATGCGATAAAACCTCAAAAATTGAGCTTCCGTGTTTTTTGAGATTGCCGCAATATAGATCAAGACTAAATTTGGGGGAATACGCAGGTTTAAAAAATGGAAACCCACTTATGTGGTCCCAATGTGTGTGCGAGAAAAAAACGCTGATATTCCCATTCCCATTTGCCATGAGTTTATTTCCCAATGGAAGAATGCCGGTACCTGAGTCAAAAATCAGTAACGTGTCATCACACTGCACGGTTACGCATGAGGTATTGCCCCCATATCTCATATAGCTGTCATAAGGACAGGCTATTGTGCCTCGCACTCCCCAAAAACGGGTTTTAAACATTAGCCCCTCACAATTCAATTGCGCTATAATTCAAACTCTATTCTACCAAATTGAGATCTCCAAAACAAAATGGCGCAGGCAAAATTCGAAATCAACAGAGATTTATACAAAGAGCTAAGCCTTGCAGATGCTAGGCTCAAAAGCACCATTGAACTTTTTGAAAAAAAAGAGATGTCTAGTCAGGAAAGACTTTTTTTTAAGGTGTGGGCATCCGATAAATTGAAAATTGGAGTTTTTGATGTAGGTATCGAAATTCTAAAAAAAGGAGAGGTGCCATTGAGTGCTTATGCCATCACAATGGGCTCGGTTGAGTGCACTGATGGTGAACATGAATATATATTGGGGCCGGGTTCCGTACTTGGGTTAGCTGAAGGATTAGCAGAGACTCCTTTGCGCCACACATATAAAGTGAAAGAATTTATAAATTGCAAAATTATCCCGATTCCGAATGCGATGAGAGAGCTGCAGTTGACCAATACTGGATTAAAAGCGGTTTGTCGAATGACCATAGAAAGGATATTAGGTCAAGGTATCAGTATTCCGGATTATTTAAAAAATGATTGAAAAGATAATAGTGAATGGCTGACGTTACCTACAAAGATGGAGAGATGCTATTCCAAAAAAAGGATCGGGCCGAAAACTTTTTTGTTTTAAAAGCTGGCGAGGTTGAGCTTTTTGATCCTGATTCGAATAAACAGATTGCTGTCTTAAAACCAGGAGCATCATTTGGAGAACAAGCAATCCTAGATGGCGGAGTTCGGGCGGTCTCTGCAAAAGCCAAAGGTGAAGTTACTTGTATAGAAATCTCAGCAGAGGCATTGCGCAAGTTATTAGGGTCAAGTCCTGGAATTATTCAACCCGTATTCGAAGCTATCTTGCTAGAACTATATATGCATAACGATCTTAGAATAAAAGGATATCCTTTTAATAAACGGTAAGTCTATTCCTTCGATTTACTTTGACGCTTAAGAGCAGCAAATAAAATAAATACTGCAATAACAAGTACGATAAATGGGCCCAACCAGAGTAAAGAATTTTCGGCAGAAACGGGAGGATTGTACAATACGAATTCGCCGTATCGCTCTTCCATAAATTGAAGAATTTCCTGATCACTCTTTCCTTCAATCATCTGTTTTGCAACCTGCTTTTTTAAGTCAACTGCTAGCGTCGCATTGGATTCAGCAATCGTTTGATTTTGACAAACTAGGCATCTCAACTCATTTGTTAAATTTTGAAAACGCTCTTCATTAACGACAGCTTGTAAAGCATCAGAGTTTACGGTTTTCGAAGCACTGTTTTCCATAAAATTATTGCGTGATTTTTAATTTATTTGGTTTGCTTTTCGTAAAAATGGTTCTGTTTCATTTTTATAAAAATTTTCATCGATTGCACCGATATTCTTATACACAATTGCTCCATCATGATTGATTACAAAGGTTTCAGGTACTCCGTAAACTCCCCAGTCGATACCTGTTAAACCCTCGCGGTCTATCACTACCATAGAATAGGGATTTCCAAATTTGTTCAACCAATCTGCAGTTGCAGTTGGGTCATCTTTATACGCCAAACCGACAAGCATTAAATTGGGATTCATTTTTGCGATTTCCATGAGATGTTTATGCTCTATTTGACAAGTAACACACCATGAGGCAAAAACATT
>JAYPMF010000183.1:0-2538 GCA_038129785.1 Flavobacteriaceae bacterium | reverse complement strand
GGTATTTTCATAGCCATCTCTGTTTCGGTGTTTGTCATTTATATTGCCAAATTAAAAAATAAAATCGTCCAAAAAATCCTACATTGGCTTCCAGCCATATTACTCACTTTTCTTATTCCTGGTATTTTGTCTTTTATATTTGATCTGTCTTTGGAAAACATCCCCCTTCACAATTGGAGTAAAGCCTATATCTATCCCATTACAATTTTTTGTATTATGAGCTCCATGTCTTTGGCACAACTCAAAATTGTAGGAGTAAAGCCTCTCTTACTTTTTTTAGTAGGTTCCTTTACAATAGCTGTCATTCCTGCCTTTTTATTTTTCCTCTACCTTATGGGAAGTGAGCAAATGTTAGAATTGTGGAGAGGAATCATTCCTATAGTGGGGAGTTGGATCGGAGGCAGTTCCAGCATGTTAGTTCTAAAAGAATATGTATCAGTTAGAGAGGATCTTTTTCTATCTGTTTTACTCTTGGACAATATGATACAGAATATCGTTATGATTTTCCTTTTTCAAATTATCAGAAGGACCGACCATTTCAACCAAAAATTTAATATTTCTCAATCCATATCTTTTACTGAAAAAAAGACAAATGAGCAACTGACTAATAAAAACCCTTATTTGTCTATACTGATTGCGGTATTGATAACAGGGACAGTAGTATGGTTGGAATTTGACTTTATCGTCAACGTAATTATACTCTCTATTTTGGGATTAGTGATTGGGAATATTTTAAAATTTTGGTCTTTTGGCATCAACCTTAAAATAGGTTCTGTAGGAATTATTGTTATCATGTCCATACTTGGACTTAAACTCAAGTTCGACGGTTTTGAGCTCCCTTGGGTTTTGATCTTATTTATAATTAATTGGATGATCATCAATATTTTGGTCATTGCCTATTTCAATTACAAGCTAAAAATTTCCATGGCCTGGGGTCCTATTGCAATGATGGCCAATATTGGTGGGATTTCCACATCCCCTGCCTTAGCCTCTGCTTACAATAAAAAATTGATGCCCCACGCAGTAGTTCTAGCCATTGTGAGCATGGCAACAGGGACCTTTTGGGGTTTTCTGACTACTTTTTTGATCGAATTACAGCTTTAGTTTATGGATTGTAGCAGCAAAAAAAATCAATATTACACCGAAGAAGAGGCCATGGAGGCCCTTGTTCGCTCTCATATTCGGTATAATAATCCTGCTAATAGCTATTACTTATGTTCTGAATGTGCGCAGTTTCATCTCACCTCAAGAGAACCAATACACCCAATGCTCAAACGCACAGAAATAATCGAACGCATAAGAAAAGAACAGCAGTCACAAGACTGGTCACAACGTTTGAGGAGAAAATAAACAGATTAGGGTAATCCGACAAAGGATAAAAAATCAGAAATTTCATTTACAGAACATGAATTTATTTTCTGCTTTTTAGCCAATCCCTAATCCAAATGAATAATGGGATTAAAAGAAAAACTAAGCCAATATACATTACAACCTCTGAAGGGATAGAAGTTAATTCTTCAATTTTATCAGAGGCTGACGAAACCAACAATGCTATCATTGTAAATATAATTGGAAGGTCTTTAGATTGCCGCTTACTCATAATTATTAAATATAAAAATTATGGGGAAAAATAATAGGAGTACCCAAAAAAATAACCTTATAGTCTCTATTTCAAGCGTTAATATCTTTTGATGGTAGAATTAAGATTAATATATGGATTTAAAAGTTGTAATTTTTTCCTTTTGTTTCTTTTTAATTTGGTCAATCATAAACTCTGCAAGAATATTGACTGGTAATGGCTTTTGAGATTTTAGTATACCAAAAAAATTGAACCACCTAAAAATTTTAATTCCAACTTTTTCACCTGTCCTTATTAGTTCTTGTTGTCTAATTAAAGTTGGAGGCTGGAATATCTGAATTGTCTTAAAAGGAAATCTTTTGATGGCCATTTCAAGCTCACCTTTTATTTTTGGATAGAAAAAAGGAGATTTTTCATTAGCTCCGATAGATGAAACAAGTGAATAATTTGCAACTCCATTGTCTGATGCTATTTTAGCAAATTCATATTGATAGGTATAGTCTACCAGATATTGTTTATCCTTACCTCCTGCAACACGAAGTGTAGTTCCAAGACAAGAGAAAAGAACATCTCCCTTTATTAAATCCTTGTAATTTTTAATCTTTGAAAAATCAATGATATAAGTCTTAAGTTTACTATGAGTGATGTTTGGGTCTTTTCTTACAAATATTGAAACCGAATTAAAACTATCATCTCCCAATAATTGAGAAACTATCTCTTGTCCAGTAGCACCTGTTGCACCAATAACCAAGGCACCAAGTTTTTTCATTTACTATAATTCATTTATGTAAATATATATATTCATATATCAGTTGGAGAGATTATCAGAATCAAACTCCACATCATATATTGCCATAAAGTACAGTTTTTCTTATACTTAAGTGAAAAAATTTCTGACATTTACGAATGTTTTTTTCCTAGACTAAGGGCATCAAGCCCCTTAGGTTTTGTCCTGGTTA
>JAYPMF010000182.1:0-2551 GCA_038129785.1 Flavobacteriaceae bacterium | reverse complement strand
TAGCTGCGGGTTTTGATAAAAACGGATGTTTTCCAGGGATATGCAGTGCTCTTGGATTTGGTCATGTAGAAGTTGGGACAGTTACTCCAAAACCGCAACCCGGCAACCTCAAGCCTAGGTTATTTAGACTGGTAAGAGAAGACTCTATTATTAATCGCATGGGATTTAACAATTACGGGGCAGATGCAATGGCTCGTAGGATCCAAAATACTTATCCCAAAGGAGTAAGGTCATCTCCGCTTGGAATTAATATCGGTAAGGCCAAAAAAACAAGTATTGAAAACACTCTTGATGATTATCTTCAATCCATTGATATTTTACATGAATGTGCAGATTATTTTACTATTAATATAAGTTCTCCAAACACGCCTGGTCTGAGGGATTTACACAAAGAGGAATTCTTGAAGCCCTTATTATGCGGCATAAACGAAAGGCTGGATGCTATTGCGCAACGACATGATAAAACAAAAATTCCTTACTTATTAAAAGTCTCTCCTGATGAGAAATATTGCTCCATCGAGAAAATTGTTGAAATTGCTTTAGAAAATAATGCCAGTGGACTTATCGCCACTAACACTACTGTAACTCGACCAAAGCTCTTTTCTGAAACTGAAGATGGTGGTTTGAGTGGGAAGTTAATAGAGAAAAAATCTACCGACATAATTAATTTTATATATCAACTAACAGATGGAAAAATTCCTATTATTGGCGTTGGGGGAATTTACGATACTAACTCGGCAATGAAAAAATTGGATGCTGGTGCTAGTTTGGTGCAGTTGTATTCCTCACTAATTTATGAAGGACCTCTCTTACCAAAGAAAATTATTTCCGGACTTGAAAAAAGAAAGTTGTGGCAATCTTAATTCGTTGAGTACAGGTTTAAAATTCTTTAAATAAACGAAAATAATGAAAAAGATACTTCTAATCATCATCATTACCTTTTTAGTGAGTGGTGGTTTGAGCTTTTTAATTTTGTTCGAAGGAGATACCAATCAAGTGAAGGTATGGTGGGCTAAATGGACAGTAGACAGCTCTTCTCTTCCCTTTAGTCCATATAAAAAAAGACGGGAAAACTCATCTTTATTGGAATACCAGGGTGCAAACAAAATTATTTTGTATGACGAGAGATTATTTTGGAAGGGAAGTGGGGCAGAAGCCCTTCCCGAACTTACAAAAGACGGAAAGCTGGTAAAAATTGTAATTGCGAAAGGCGGTTCTGGATATTCAAATACAGTAAAAGCAAAAGTAGTGGGTGCAAACTCAACAAAATTTCAACTTGGTGCTGTTACTGTCGAGAATGGTGCCATCACTCAAATAAATATTATCAAAACCTCTACTTGGACAGAAGAGCCACTCGCATTTATCATTGATGAGGAACAACCATTCAGCGGCACAATTGAAACTAGATTTCCGTCAGGACAAATAATTGAAGAAACCAATTATCTTTCGGGCAAAATACATGGAAAAAGTATAAGGTATGACCGTTCAGGCATTCCCATTGCAGATAAAGACTATGTTAATGGAAAAAAACACGGAACACATATTTTTTGGTTTCCAAAACCAATTGATCCTTCTGGATACACACCTAAGAGAAGTTCTGATGGCGATCTACTGCCGACATTATGGATTTATCTTCAATCAGAGGCACAAGAGAAATTCGGTAGAGAGTATGGTAATCATGAATCTAACCAATGGATAGTTGAAAAATACAAACTTCAAGGCGGATCATTTCAAGTGCGACTTCTCGAACATTGGAAAGAGAATGTAAAAGACGGACTTTTCGAAGGATTTGATGAATTTTCAAATAAAACCTTTAAGGACGAATATAAAATGGGACTTAGAATTAAGCATAAAATATTCGATAAGACTGTAAAATAATGGTGCTCAAGGGGGGACTCGAACCCCCACGCCTTTCGGCACTAGATCCTTAGTCTAGCGCGTCTACCAATTCCGCCACCTGAGCATAGAAATATTTGTACACAAAGGAAAATTATTTACAATATAAATTGTTCCATGAAAGATCAGAAAGTAGAGATTGATTCACTGAAAGACTTTAGATTTTCTCCAAAATGGGAAAGCGAAAAGAAACCTAGCAAAAATTTTAAAAAAAAGACTGAAAGCAAAAAAGAAATTTTTGTCAGGAAGAAATACAAAAGCAAAACCCCAAGTAAGTATTTTCTTAAGTTTTCAATAGGTCATAAGGTAACTGAAATACTTAAACAAAAACTCAGAAATACTGGAATATCTTGGTCGATTGAAGAATTAGCAGAAGAAATCATATCACAAGAAGCTTATGAAATCACAGTTGCACCCCGAAAAGATGAAAACTCATTCTATAAAGTATTATATAATTCAAATGTGTATACGGACATCAAAGAAGCTGTTAACGATATAATTTATGGTAAGGAAGCAAAGGTTACTCTTACCCAAAAGGAGATTAAAAAATTAGATATCAATTTTGACCATGTATTGAAATATGACAAAACTGAGGACATCTTCCCTCCAAAAAGTTGTAATTATCTCCTACAGCTTATTGATGCTTATCTGTTCA
>JAYPMF010000181.1:0-2585 GCA_038129785.1 Flavobacteriaceae bacterium | reverse complement strand
AGCGTTGCAAGAAAAAGGAGTAACTATTTGGGACGAGTGGGCAGACGAAAATGGGGATTTAGGACCAATTTATGGCAAACAATGGCGTAGGTGGGGATCAGCAAACAATAACGGTGAAATGCGGGAAATTGATCAAATCGAAAATGTCATAAATCAACTTAAAAACAACCCGCATTCCCGTCGCCACATTGTTTCGGCTTGGAATGTCGGTGAGCTTAGTGAGATGGCTCTTGCCCCTTGTCACATAATGTTTCAATTTTATGTCCATAATGGAAGCTTATCCTGTCAGGTTTATCAAAGAAGCGCGGACATTTTTTTAGGTCTCCCTTTCAACATTACGAGTTATGCATTACTCACATATATGGTTGCGCATCAGACAAAAATGAAGCCTGCTAAGTTAATTTGGATAGGTGGAGATTGCCATCTTTACAAGAACCATATTCAACAGGCGAAAATTCAGCTCAATCGTAAACCATTTGAAGTACCAACCCTTTCTTTCAAACATAATGTGAAGGATATTTTTTCTTATCAATCCAGCGACTTCAATATACTTAATTACAGACATCACGAAACAATTAAGGCTCCAATTGCTGTCTGATATGAAAAATGTGGCTTTACATATAGTCGTTGCGATATCTTCCAATCGTGTCATAGGCAAAGAAGGCGGGATTCCATGGTATTTGCCCGAGGACCTGCGAATGTTTAAGGAACTCACATTGAACCATCCTGTGCTAATGGGAAGAAAAACTTTTTTTTCGATTATAAGTCAACTCGGAAAACCGTTACCACAACGATATAATTTGGTTTTAACAAAAGACAAAAACGTTAAAAATGATATCTATAGAGACTTCTCTCAGGTTGAGGTATTCAGTTGTTTTGAAGAAGCTGTTATGTGGGCAAAGAAAGAAGGTTTCGAGAAAATTTTCGTTATAGGAGGTGAAAAAATCTATCGAGAATCGTTACCTAGTTGCGATGAAATATTTTTAACTGAGGTTGACGCAAATTTTGATGGTGATACATTCTTCCCTGAGATTGAATGGGACAATTGGATTGTTATTGAAAAAAGGGAATGGGCGCTCGCAAAACACCATGGGTTACGGTATCGTTTTTGTCACTTTAAAAGAAAAAATTAAGAATCTCACATTTTTGGTAATGTCACTCCTTTTTGCCCAATATATTTGCCATCTTTATCCTTGTATGATTCCGAACAAACTTCCAACCCCTCAAAAAAAATCATTTGGGCACACCCTTCCCCTGCATAAATTTTTGCCGGTAATGGAGTTGTATTGGAAAATTCAAGCGTTACGTGCCCTTCCCATTCCGGTTCAAGTGGGGTGACATTAACTATAATTCCACACCTGGCATAGGTACTTTTTCCTACGCAGATTATCAATATTTCTCTAGGAATTTTGAAATGCTCTACTGTCCTGGCCAAAGCAAAAGAATTAGGAGGAATAATACAAACATCTCCCTCAAAATCAACAAAGGATGCAGGATCAAAATTCTTTGGATCAACCGTACTACTGTTAATATTTGTAAAAATCTTAAATTCACGGGCACAACGCACGTCGTAACCATAGCTGGACGTGCCATATGAGATAACCTTTTTATCACCTAATTTCTTAACCTGATTTGCCTCAAAGGGCTGAATCATTCCTCGCTCCAACGCCATTTTACGAATCCACGTATCACACTTTACACTCATCAAACCCTCTTTTTTCCAAGATATTGTTATAGTATCAAAATGAAGAAATATTTTGTCACATCCGCTCTTCCTTATGCAAATGGGGATATTCACATTGGTCATTTGGTTGAATATATCCAAACTGATATTTGGGTACGACTTAAAAAGTTACTAGGCAATGAAGTTGTTTATGTTTGTGCTGACGATGCTCATGGGACGCCAGTGATGTTAAAAGCTGAGAGTGAAAAAACAACCCCCGAAAAGCTTATTGCCAAAATGCAAAAAAGACACAAAGAAGATTTTGATTCATTCTATATCGAGTTTGACAATTATTACACTACCCATTCAAAAGAAAATGAAGATCTATCATCCAAAATTTTTGAGAGTTTAAAACAATCAGATCTTATTGAAAAAAAAATAATTGAACAGTTTTTCGATGAAGAAAAACAAATGTTTCTCCCTGACCGATACATAGTCGGCACCTGCCCGAGATGCGGAGCACTTGACCAATATGGAGACTCATGTGAGAAGTGTGGTGCCACTTACTCGCCAACTGATCTCGGTATGCCTAGGTCAGTACTCACAGGAAACACCCCCATAAGAAAAAAAACTGATCATTATTTTTTTAAACTCTCTAGCAAGAAGTGTTTTAATTTTTTAAATGAATGGACACAAGGCAGAAATACTTTACAAGAAGAGGCAAGAAACAAAATAAGGGAATGGTTGAAAAAAAATGAAGAGGGCCATTCTTTACTTGCTGACTGGGATATTTCGAGGGATGCCCCGTATTTTGGATTTAAAATTCCAGGGACAGAAAACAAGTACTTCTACGTTTGGCTTGATGCACCGATAGGATACTATGCTAGCCTTATAAACTGGTGCTCGTTACAAAAAAAAGACG
>JAYPMF010000180.1:0-2622 GCA_038129785.1 Flavobacteriaceae bacterium | reverse complement strand
AATAGGAATATATTCAATGAATAAAGGTTTGTTTTGGAGTTATTCTTTTATTTGGGTTGCTTGTAATCTAGGTGGAGTATACTGTAAGGCAATCTGGAGTAGTTTGATACTTTGATTAGTAATGATTTAGTTATATCTATTAAATCTAATACACACTTTCAATTAAGGAATTTAGCTTTACTTATAATTCTGCCTTTACTTTGTTTGACTTGAATAATGTTGTTCCCATTTTGTAGTTTTAACTATATGAATAAATATAATTTGTTGGCATTAGTTTTTTCAATTGCTTTAGGGCTTTTTCTCTACGTTAGGTTTGGAATTATTCTAATTCTTTTTCTTCCACCTTTATTTGTCTATATATTTAACAAATACAACAAATAAGGAATAAAAAAAGGATTGTTTCGCAAGTAAATTAGCAAAGAATAGGTAAAATATGAAACCATACCCCTTTATCAATAGAAAAACCTTTTTCTAAAACCTAAGCATCATTTGATTTTATCTGATCAATGAAAAATGATGTGTAATAAAATTAATGATACCATCATTACCAACCCTATTCCCGCAATTTGTTTTGAAGTGTTTTGAAAAAATACTCTTGGACTTTTAAATCCTGTTTTTGAAAATATAACTATCAGTGAAAAACCGATGAGTATAATCCACATGGCCCTTAAAAAATAATTCATCTCCGGGAAGAAAGACTTGAAAATAAACTGGAAAAATAAGGTGGACAAAATGGCCGCAAACGTAACTTTATGTTGGGGAGTCACCAAAAAAACTGCAGCGCAAATAACCACCACAATCCCACAATTGATATAATAACGAAGTTCATTCAACGTGTGGGTAAATGCAGCATTAGGATCTGAAAACTTAAGATAAAGCAACAAGATACCCACTGTTGCTCCGGTTATAAAACTGAATAAAATGGCACGTCTTCCGGCTTCCACAATTTGCGTGTCACTTGCGTTTTTGTAGAGGTATTCTTTGTAGATATCAAAAGACCACAAAGTGGCCAAAGAATTGAATGTTGAATCCACCGTACTCATCAAGGAAGCAAACAAAGCACACAATACTAAACCTTTTGCCCCCCATGGTAAAAAGGTATTTACCAAGTAGGGAAAAGACATATCAGGATCTGATAATCCATTGTCACCCAAAATACCCATCAATGCAATACCGGGTACCACAATAATCACAGCCATCAAATATTTCATCAATCCCCCCACCATGAGTCCGATCTGAGCGTGTTTGAGATTCTTTGCAGCCAGAGACCTCTGGACAATTGACTGATTGGCACACCAATAATTGATATTCAATAAGAATAATCCAAAAATATGGGTCCAGGGTAACTTTTCGTGATCTGAAGGGAGATGCAAGTGCATCAACTGTGGTGTTTTTGTGTACAACGCTGACCAGCCACCCAATTGATGAACCGCTATAAACATTACAATTGACCCACCCGATATTAAAACCAGAAACTGAATGATGTCGGTCCGTACCACAGCACTTAGACCACCAAAATAAGTGTAGATTGCCGAAAACAATCCAAGAATCAAAATAAGCAGCGTAATTCTTGTAAGTCGGTCTGGGTGTATTGAGGACAAATATTCTTCAAAAACTATATCGGTAGCGTAGGCACCCCAAAAAAGTGCTGCCCCGATAGTGATGGTGGAAAACAAGAAAATATTGGCCAAAGAATAAAGCAAGGCTACCCTTTTTCCTAGGCGTTTTTTTATAAACTGTGTGATGGTAATGATCTTGTCTTTCAGGTAGTAAGGAATGAAAATAAAAGCGGCCAATAGGATTCCTTGAATTGCATTGATCTCCAAACTTGCCTGAGCCAATCCATAGAGGTAGGCAGAGCCCATCATACCTAAAAATTGATACCCCTGAATATTGGTTGCAATCGTCGAAAAAGCAATAGAGGGCCATCGTAAATTTCTAGAACTTAAGAAGTATTCTTCAGAGGTCACTTCTTGGGTTTGTCTTCCCGAAATGGCAAATAACATAACCATTATAAAATAGACCACTACTATGAGCAAATCAATCATAAATCAAAAACACTTAGAGAAAAAATATCACCCATCATATTCTGATACCATTGGCTAAGGGAGTTAAAGGTGTTTCTTTTTTGATTTTCCCTTGTAGGTGAGGCATGGAAAAAGTTTTTAATCTCGGAAGTACGAGATCCGCAAAGCGATTGCATTCATCGAGATGTGGATAGCCCGACAAAATAAAAGATCGAATGCCCATATCCATATAGCGGTTTAATTTTTCAACGATCTGGTCAGGATTGCCCACAAGCGCTGCACCACATCCGGAGCGGGCCTTGCCGATTCCAGTCCATAAATGAGGCTCAATATAGCCATCTCTAGAGGATTGCCCCCTCATTTGTTCTTGACGACTTACCCCATAAGATTTTGCATCTAAAGCTCGTTCTTTCAACTCTTGTCCTGCCTCCAAATCAAGTTTTGAGATAATACTTTCTGCATATTCACGAGCCTCCTCCTCTGTCTTCCGGACCACCACATGAGCCCTTAGTCCAAAATCTACCTTTCGGTTATATTTTGCAGCTTTCTGACTCATGTTTTCCATTAAGTCCCTCAAATTAACTTCTGTCTCCGG
>JAYPMF010000179.1:0-2652 GCA_038129785.1 Flavobacteriaceae bacterium | reverse complement strand
GCTTTATCAGATGACTTTTTTCTGCAAACGAGGTTAAGCCCTGAGTATTTTCGTCAAAAGGTATTTTCTGGGCATTTTAATATACTAGGAGCAGCCTCGCTGGTTTTTGCCATAGATTATCTGAAAAACCATGATTTTGAAAAATTGGTTGAAAGAAATAAATTGCTTAGTCAAAAACTAAGAGAAGAACTAATCAAAATAGGTTGTATTCCCGAATACTATAAGCGCAAAAACCAAAGCTCTATAGTTAGTATTGTTGCACAGGAGTCATTATTGAAACTATTGGAGAGTAACGGTGTTAGGGCTTCATATAGAGGTAAATATCTTCGGTTCTCAATTCACTTTTACAACTCCATCAAAGAAATTGACAAATTAATTAGTATAATGAAACATTTGACAGAAGTATAACCTAAATTGCAACTTTACCCCGAATCAATGGATGTGGATCATATCCATTGAGTGTGAAATCCTCATATTTAAATTCAAAAATATCTTTTATTTTCTGATTTAAGATCATTTGTGGAAGTGGTCTAGGGCTTCGACTAAGTTGCTCCTCTAATTGTTCATGATGATTGGAATAAATATGAACATCTCCAAAGGTATGCACAAAGGTTCCGGGTTTCAGATTACACACTTGAGCCACCATCATGTTCAAAAGGGCATATGATGCGATATTAAACGGAACCCCCAAAAACAAATCTGCACTCCTTTGATACAGTTGACAAGAAAGTTTTCCCTCGGCCACATAATATTGAAAAAACGCATGACATGGTGGAAGAGCAGCTTTGTGATTGGCTACGTTTTCTGAAAAAGATAAGGAAGTATCGGGAAGCACACTGGGGTTCCAGGCTGAAACCAACATTCTTCTACTATCGGGATTGGTTTTCAAAGTTTCTATTACCGTTTTGATTTGATCGATACCTTCATCATTCCAGTTCCTCCACTGATGACCATATACAGGACCTAAATCTCCTTTCTGATCAGCCCATTCATTCCATATTCTTACACCATTTTTAGTTAAATAATTGATGTTGGTATCTCCCTTTAAGAACCACAAAAGTTCGTGAATAACAGATTTTATATGAATTTTTTTAGTGGTTACCAATGGGAAACCCGCTGCTAAATCAAATCTCATTTGATAACCAAAAACGCTTTTCGTTCCTGTTCCTGTCCTGTCTGTTTTGCTTACTCCATACTCCTGGATGAACTTGACCAAATCTAAATACTGTTGCATTATTGTTGTAGATATATAATCAAAAATAAGTTAAGGTTAAGATTTCAAAGTTTTTAGATTAAAATAGTTTTCAAAAAAAAATTAACATCTATTTTTTGGACTCTCTTTTTGAAATTTCATCCCTAATTTTAACGGCCTTCTCATAATCCTCTAGGTTAACTAATTTGTCTAGAAGTGATTTGAGTTTTGAAAGAGAAAGCTTTTTCAAATCATCAGGAACGGCTTTCTGTCTATTTTGTTCTTCAACAAAATTTTGAATCCAGTTTTCCTTTCCTTTGTTTTTTTGGTCGTCTCTTATGGTCCTTTCGTCAAAACCAGCTTGTTTTAGAATAGAGTCGTAAATAAAAATCGGAGCCCCAAATCGCAAGGCCATAGCAATGGCATCTGAAGTTCTTGAATCAATGATCTCCTCGATTTTATCTCTTTCGCAGATCAAACTGGAGTAAAATACCCCATCAACTAATTTATGAATGACGATCTGTTTAAGATAAATGTTGAATCTATCAGCAAAATTTTTAAAAAGGTCGTGGGTCAGAGGGCGTTTTGGTTTAAGTTCTTTTTCCATGGAAATGGCAATCGATTGTGCTTCAAATCCGCCAATAATAATTGGTAGACTTCTGTTTCCGTTCGCTTCACTCAAAATAAGCGCATAAGCACCTGTTTGTGTCTCACTGTAGGAAATACCCTTAATGTTTAATTGAATTAATTTCATAGTTTGAATTAATACCAAATTAGTAAAATTATCAAGTAAATCATCATAAAATAATTGATTTAGAAATTACTTAAATTAAAATTCTAGATGCCATAATCATTTATCCGTTAGCATTTAATTAAATTTGTAAATCAAATAAAAATTAATGAAAACTATTCAATTCAGAGAGGCCATTTGTGAGGCCATGTCAGAAGAAATGCGTAGAGATGAGTCCGTATATCTAATGGGGGAGGAAGTTGCCGAATATAATGGTGCTTACAAGGCCTCCAAAGGTATGCTGGACGAATTTGGCGACAAACGTGTAATTGATACACCTATCTCAGAATTGGGTTTCTCAGGAATTGGCGTCGGTTCGACCATGACCGGTAACCGCCCCATTATAGAATTTATGACCTTTAATTTTGCCTTAGTGGGAATTGACCAAATCATCAATAATGCTGCTAAGATTCGTCAGATGTCAGGGGTCAGTTTCCCTGTCCTATTGTATTCAGAGGGCCTACTGCGTCAGCAGGTCAATTAGCTGCCACACATTCCCAGGCTTTTGAAAGTTGGTATGCCAACTGTCCTGGGTTGAAAGTTATTGTTCCATCCAACCCATACGATGCCAAGGGACTCTTAAAGTCTGCGATTAGAGATGAAGATCCGGTGATATTTATGGAGTCAGAACAAATGTATGGAGATAAAGGGGAAGTCCCTGAGGGAGAAT
>JAYPMF010000178.1:0-2697 GCA_038129785.1 Flavobacteriaceae bacterium | reverse complement strand
GCTTTTCCGAAAGATTGGTCAATGCTGTCATTCAGTCCAGTAAACGCATCAAAACTGAAACCCAATTATCTTCTGGAGCCACCTCTATTTCTTTTGCCTCAGTGCACTATATTCTTGAGCATGTAAAAGATGTCAATCAAAAAAATATCCTTTTATTTGGTACCGGAAAAATTGGGAGAAATACCTGTGAAAATCTTATCAAACATACCCATAATGACCAAATTGTGCTTGTCAATCGCTCAGAAGAAAGTGCCCAAAAGGTGGCTGGAAAATTCAACCTGGTCGTAAAAAAAATCAGTGAATTAAAATCTGAAATTGCACAATCGGACATTATGATCGTGGCGACCGGTGCCCAAGACATTACGGTAGAGGCCTCAATGATACCTATAGAGAAACCCTTATTGATTTTGGATTTGTCTGTTCCCTCAAATGTCGATACGAAATTAAAAGAGCTTGAAAACATTACCCTAATCAACTTAGACGAGTTGTCTCAACTGACCAATGATGCCCTTAAAAAAAGAGAACAGTTTATTCCTCAAGCCAACAAGATATTAGATCAGGTAAAAGCAGAATTTTTCCAGTGGGTTGACCACAGAAAATTTGCTCCCACGCTCAAAGCCTTGAAGAAAAAATTACTTGATGGTCAACAAAAAGAAGAGGAAAAGACTCAGGAGTTTTCTCAAATCGTATATCGACTGACCGGAAAAGTAGCCAGTTATTTAAAAGAAAATCCCTCAAAAGCTGATCAAACCATGGCAATGCTACAGCATGTTTATCAATTGGATTCAGATTTAGATGTTTGACAAAACCCTTCGCATTGGGACCCGAGACAGTCAATTGGCCCTGTGGCAGGCCCAGAAGGTAGGTGACCTGCTGGAAGCCTCACACCTCAAGACCCAATTGGTTGCCACCAAGAGTGCAGGAGATCTCAACCTTACTCAACCCATTTATGCCATGGGGATTCAGGGGGTCTTTACAAAAGCCTTAGACATTGCCCTGTTGGAAAACCGTATCGATCTGGCTGTTCACAGCCTCAAAGATATTCCCACACAATTACCGGAGGGACTCGTCCTAGTCGCTGTGTTGGAAAGGGGCAGCTCTTTAGATGTTTTGGTTCAAAACCACAAGGCAGATTTGCAAAAAGCTTCCACCATTGCCACGGGTAGTTTAAGACGCAAAGCACAATGGTTGCACCGCTACCCCCACCATCACGTGGTCAATCTGCGCGGTAATGTCCAAACCCGAATGGATAAATTATTTTCAAGCGATTGGGAAGGTGCTGTTTTTGCCAAAGCAGGTCTGGAACGAGTCGAACTCCTGGGATCTCATTCTCAAGAATTGAAATGGATGATTCCTGCTCCTGCTCAAGGTGCCATTGGGGTTATTTGTAGGGTCAAGGACACCGAACTTATAGAACTTTTAAAAAAAATAAACCATCAACCCACCCGTGAATGTGTTGATATAGAAAGAGAATTTCTCCGAATACTTGAGGCAGGCTGCTCTGCACCCATTGGAGCACTTGCTATTTTAGTTCAAGATAAAATTCAGTTTAAGGGAGGTATTTTTTCTTTGGATGGACAAATTGCTGCCACTACTTCCAAAGAAGTACAAATGGCTGATGGTAAAAATTTAGCCGCTCAGGCCGCTGAGGAGGTATTGTCTAAAGGAGGGCATCAAATCATGAGAACTATTAAATATAGTAAAGAATGAGATTGCTCTCCACCAAAATATTATCTCAAAATTTTAGAGAGCGAATACTCATGCATAAATTCAGTTTGGTTGAGCAAGCGTTTATCAAAATTAGTTTCCTGGAAAATCCCAAAATTGATGGGATTTTTGACCGTCTTATTTTTACCAGTCAAAATGCAGTCAATGCGGTTTTTTCTTCTCCTAAAATTCAAAAAATGACGGAAGGAAAAAGGTTCTATTGTGTGGGAAAAAAGACTGCATCTCTTTTGGCTGAAAATGGCCAAAAAGTGGCTAAAGTTGCTCAAAATTCGTTAGAATTATCCCATTTTTTAGCAAAAAATTACCAAAATGAGTCATTTTCATATTTTTGTGGAAAGCTCAGAACTCCTGATTTAGAAGAAATTTTACCCGTTCGAGGTATGCATATTAAGCCCATCGAAGTTTATACCACCCATTTGCAAGATCATACCGTAAAAGGTCATTTTGACGGGATCCTTTTTTTCAGTCCCAGTGGGGTGCGAGGCTATGCCCAAAGTAACGGATTTGAAAATGTCCATAGTTTTTGTTTGGGAAACTCTACCGCAAAGGAAGTTGCGCTTCATACTTCCCAATACACCGTCGCTAAGGAGCCCAGCGAGTCTCAACTTTTTTTATCACTAAAAAATCACATTACCCTCCATGAAGAATGAATTGCTTTTACAAGCCCTAAAAGGCGAGATTATTGAAAGACCACCTGTTTGGATGATGCGTCAGGCCGGGCGCTATTTGCCTGATTTTATGAAGTTAAAAGAAAAATATGACTTCTTTACCCGTTGTCAGACACCCGAATTGGCCACAGAAATCACCCTCATGCCCATTGATCAAATAGGGGTAGATGCCGCCATCATTTTTAGTGATATATTGGTAGTACTGCAAGCCATGAATATTGAGGTGGAAATGCGTGATGGGATCGGACCCTATATTCCCCAACCCATTGTCAATAAATCAGCCTTGGATCAAGTGATACTC
>JAYPMF010000177.1:0-2723 GCA_038129785.1 Flavobacteriaceae bacterium | reverse complement strand
TGAAAGAACAATGTGGCCATGGCGTGATTGGGTGATTCATGCATATAATAAAAATCTCCCCTATGATAAATTTATTACCTGGCAACTGGCAGGTGATTTGATTCCTAGTGCAACCAAAGAACAAATATTAGCCACTGGATTTAACCGTAACCACATGATCACCCAAGAGGGAGGAGTGATTGAGGAAGAATACCGTGTTGAGTATGTTGCAGATCGAGTCGTGACCACATCAAAATCATTGATGGGATTAACAATGGAGTGTGCACGTTGTCATGACCACAAATACGATGAGTTAACCCAAAAAGATTTTTTTAATTTATTTGACTTTTTCAACCAAATTGACGAAGAAGGTAGAATATCTTACCAAAATAAAGCACCTAGACCAAAATTGAAACTCGATCTAAATACAGTAAAAGAAGAACTTTCTTTTATCAAAATGCCAGATAGCATACCAGAATTGGAGGTTATGGTTATGGAAGAGGTAAGAAATTTAAGAAACACCTATATCCTGAATCGTGGTGCTTATGATTCTCCAACAGAGCATAAAGTTGAAGGGGGAATGCCAAGTAACATAATGAACTTCGAAGTTAATTTACCCAAAAATAGATTAGGGCTTTCAAAGTGGCTTTTTGATCCAAAAAATCCCTTAACATCTAGGGTAGCTGTAAATAATCTATGGCATCAATTTTTTGGCATGGGTATCGTGCCAACACCCTCTGATTTTGGAAATCAAGGTTCACTCCCTACTCATCCCGAATTATTGGATTGGTTGGCTGTTACTTTTGTAGAAGAAGGTTGGAATATTAAAAAGATGATCAAAAGAATAGTCATGTCTACCACCTATCAGCGATCAAGTAAATTTAATGTCTCACAATTGAATATTGATCCTAAAAACCAATATTTATCTGTATTTCCAAGGCAAAAACTAACCGCTGAGATGATCAGAGATAACGTATTGGTGAGCAGTGGCTTGTTTGTTAACAAAATTGGAGGTCCCAGTGTTAAGCCATATCAGCCCCCGGGCTTATGGGATGAAATGACTGGAGGAAGTACCTCTAATTCGCTCAAAAGATACATCATGTCAACCGATGGTAATCAGTATCGAAGAAGTCTCTATACTTATTGGAAAAGAACGGTTCCTCCCCCGGGGATGATTACTTTCGATGCATCTACCAGAGACTATTGTACTGTGGAGAGACAGAAAACCAGTACGCCATTACAATCCCTTATATTACTGAATGATCCACAGGTTCAAAATGCCGCTGAAGCGATTGCCTCCCTTGTTCTGAATGGTGAAATCAAAAAAGATAAAGAAAGAATAATTGAAATTCATCGTCGTATTACTGGAAGGACACCCACAAAAAAAGCTTTGTCTCAAATGATTGAATATTTGGATAAGGTAGGGGAGTTACATTCTGAAAAAATGGGAGAATATAATAGCATGGACTTGGAATTTAAAAGTTTTACCTCATTGGCGCTTATGATCTATAATTTGGATGAAACCACCCAAAAAAGCTAATAGATGGAAGAATTAAATAAATATTTTTTAAATAACAATCGGCGTCATTTTCTAAAAAATTTAGGCTTTGGTATCGGTGGTTTAGCCTTAGGGAGTCTCATAGATCCACCTAGCTTGAGTTCCCTGGGAGAGGAAGGAGTTGGCCCTCAGTTACAGTCAGGTCCATTGCCCTTACCTCATTTTGCGCCCAAGGCCAAAAGGGTGATTTACCTTTTTCAAAGTGGAGGTCCTTCACAATTGGATTTGTTCGACTACAAACCATATCTTAATAAGTATCGAGGAATGGACTTACCTGATTCAATCAGGAAAGGACAAAGACTTACGGGTATGACGTCCGGTCAAGAAAAATTTCCCGTTACCGGAAGCTTATTTAATTTTAAGCAATATGGTGAATCTCGAGCTTGGGTGAGTGATTTGATGCCTAACGTATCTAAGGTAGTAGATGAATTGTGTTTTGTCAAATCCATGCATACCGAAGCTATCAATCATGATCCGGCCATCACTTTTTTTCAAACGGGTTCTCAGTTACCCGGCCGTCCCAGTATAGGTTCTTGGATGAGTTATGGCTTGGGAAGCCTCAATGATAATCTGCCTTCCTTTATCGTTTTGCTGTCCACCGGAAACGGAAAACCACAACCACAACCGCTATACTCTCGATTGTGGGGTAACGGCTTTTTAAGCTCATTGCATCAGGGAGTACAATTCCGTTCGGGCAAAGATCCTGTTTTGTATCTGCAAAATCCCGTGGGGGTTTCCAGGGCTGAAAGAAGAAAAATGTTGTATCATTTGGCCTCGTTAAATGAGGCACAAGAAAAAACTTTTGGAGATCCAGAGATTAATAGTCGTATTTCCAATTATGAGATGGCCTATAGAATGCAAACCTCTGTGCCTGAGGTGATGGATATCAGCGACGAACCCGATCATATTTTGCGCATGTATGGTAAAAATTCCTATCGTCCGGGGACCTATGCTGCAAATTGTCTCTTGGCCCGTCGCTTGATCGAAAAGGATGTACGTTTTGTTCAGTTATATCACACGGGTTGGGATCAACACGACAACCTTCCTGCCCAGATAAAACGTCAATCAGAGGATGTGGATCAGGGAACAGCAGCTTTGATCATGGATCTTAAACAGAGAGGTCTTTTAGAGGATACTTTGGTGATTTGGGGTGGAGAATTTGGCCGAACCAACTACTGTCAGGGGA
>JAYPMF010000176.1:1146-2789 GCA_038129785.1 Flavobacteriaceae bacterium | reverse complement strand
CTTCTTGGTGCCGCCCTTGTCGTGTTGAAAATCCAAATTTAGTGAGAACTTATAATAAACTTAAAGCTATGGGCCTTAGTGTGGTTGGGGTTTCACTTGATAAAAGCAAAGACAATTGGATTAAGGCTATTGAGGATGACGGTTTAAAGTGGTCTCAAGTGTCTCATTTACAGTATTGGAGCGAACCTATTGCCAAGGCTTACCAAGTAAGATCAATACCGGCTACTTTTATTTTGGATCAAAATGGTAAAATAGTTGCAAAAAACCTAAGAGGAAAAGCACTTGAAGAAAAAGTTGAAGAATTACTTAAGAAGTAATTAGTTTTTCCATTTAAAAATAAATGCGGCTATAATTAGGGTTGAGGCCAGTATTAATAATGTAAATTTGGAACTTATCAATACACTGGGGGCAAATGCTATAGTAGCTATCAACCCAGCTAAAGCACCTCCAAAATGAGCGGTATGGCCAATGTTGTCTCCTTGTTTTCTCATTCCGTAAATAGTGTAAATGAGATATATGCTTGCCATAATATAGCCTGGCAGTGGTATGGGAAAAAAGATCAATAACATTTTCATATCAGGATACAACAAAACGGCACTGTAAACGATTCCTGAGACAGCTCCACTTGCTCCCACTGCTGTATATTCATTTTGCTGATTGTGATAAAGAAAGGAGAGGTAATTTCCTATATAAAGACTGCTTAGATACAAAGCTAAAAATTTCATTTCACCTAAGCTATAAACCACATATCCTGCAAAGAAATACAATGACAACATATTAATAAACAAATGGTTAAAGTCTACATGAAGAAAACCAGAGCTCCACATACGTATTTGTTCCCCGGCCTTGATTTTTCCCATTTGAAATTGATACTTTTTAAAAAAACTTTGATTTTTAAAACCTATGAATGAAAGTAAAATATTGGAAACTATAATTGCGGTTACAATAGATGGAAGTGAAGACATGCAAAGATTTTACAGTAACAAATATACTATCTTTGTGAAAAAATAGACTTGCAAAGAGCAGTATACCTTATTGCATATCCCTTTATCTATCTGATAGCTTCCATTCCTTTTAATATCCTTTATGTTTTTTCTGATTTTTTACGACTGATAATATATAACCTTCTGGGATATCGAAAAAAAACAGTTCGATCCAATCTCATAAAAGCTTTTCCACACAAAAGCGAGGATGATCTCAAGTGGATTGAAAAAAGATTTTATAAACATTTTTGTGATATTACTTTGGAAGCGTTTAAGTCTCTTACAATAAGTTCTGAAGAAATGCAAAAACGAATGGTTTTTAAAAACCTTGATGTTTTGACTCAATTTGAGAAGGGAAACAGAAGTGTAATTATCATGTGTGGTCACTATGCGAGTTGGGAATGGATGTTGTCTATAGGCTATCACACTGTTTCTCAAGGTTATGGTATTTACACACCAATAATGAATAAATACCTCAATAAGTTGATAATTAAAATCAGAAAAAAGCACCGAGGTAATTTAATCTCTCGTTATTCTGCAATTCAACAAATCAAAAATTTACACAATGAAGGTAATATAGCAGTCTATGGTTTTGTGAGTGATCAATCACCACGTCCAAAGCCTAAATCTTATTGGAGGCCTTTTTTAGGCGTAAAAGTT
>JAYPMF010000176.1:0-1136 GCA_038129785.1 Flavobacteriaceae bacterium | reverse complement strand
TAGCCCGGGAGCTCGATTTTGGGGTGGTATACGCTAAAATTAATCGTGTTAAAAGGGGGTATTATGAGGCCAGTTTTGAGTTAATCAGTGATCAACCAAAGAAAACCAAATTAAATCGAATCACAGATACCTTCACCGAATGGTTAGAGCAAGATATTTATTCTGATCCAACGCAGTATTTGTGGACCCACAAGCGTTTTAAGCACGCAGATAAAGCCCCACAGGATTAAATCATTTCTTCAATCTCTTTCAAGAACCGTTGTGCCAATTCATTTGCCTCTTTTTCGCTTTTTGCTTCAGTATAAACCCTTATAATGGGTTCAGTGTTGGATTTTCTGAGGTGTACCCATGACGATTCAAAGGACAGCTTAACCCCATCAATAGTGTTAGGATTTTTTTCTGAATATTTTAGTTCAAACTTTTTGAGAATTGAATCGACATCCATTCCTTTTGAAAAGGAGATTTTAGCTTTGCTCATTACATAATCTGGATAAGAAGCTCTTAAAATGGATACTTTTTGATTTTTTTCTGCCAAAAGGCTTAAAAATAATGCAATTCCAACCAAAGCATCCCGCCCATAATGCAAATCAGGATAGATAACGCCTCCGTTGCCCTCCCCTCCAATTACTGCTTTGACTTCTTTCATTTTTTCAACCACATTCACTTCACCGACCGCACTGGTATGATAATTACCATCTTTTTGAAATGTAATGTCAGAAAGTGCTCGGGTAGATGAAAGATTGGATACCGTATTTCCGGGTGTTTTTGATAAAATATAGTCAGAACAAGCAACCAGTGTATATTCTTCTCCGAAAACCTTTCCATTTTCATCGACAAAGGCCAGTCTGTCAACATCAGGATCAACAACTATACCAAAATCGGCTTTTTCCTCTACTACTTTCTTAGACAGCACTGTTAAGGATTCCTTTAAGGGTTCCGGGTTGTGAGGAAAATGACCTGTAGGGTCACAATAAATGGGGACAGTGGTCACACCTAAAGCTTCCAAAAGCATGGGAATGGCAATACCTCCGGTAGAATTTACGGCATCTACTACCACCTTAAATTTCTTTTGCTTTATGGCTTCTGAATTGACCAAGGGAAGGTCTAAAACTTTTTGAACGTGATCTTCTATAGCT
>JAYPMF010000175.1:0-2789 GCA_038129785.1 Flavobacteriaceae bacterium | reverse complement strand
GAAAATTTTAAAAAACTATCCGAAAATCGTTTTGGATCGGGATTGTTTTCCTTATCAGCATTCAACTCGCAAATGGGTGAGATCAAAGAAAAAAGAAGAGCAAAATGCATAGTAAAATTCTTATCAAAAATCTGGAAATTCATGAGATATGTAGTAAGTTTAATTAGTCCTTTAAAAATCTCGCAATGCCCAAATGAACTTTTCGGAAAAACAGAAATGCCTAATGCTATTTTTTGCACTTGGTTTGATGGGCAAAGAGAAAACCCACAAATCCCTTGATCCCATAGTTCCATTACAAGGAAAATGCACAAGGCACCCGTGGGAATCACCCCAGAATTTTTTCATTTGATTGAAATAATTTCCCTATAATTTAGATCAAGAGTTGGAGTCCTAATAGAACATTACTGGATTCTTGACGAAATTATATACAACTCTTTTCATTCCGTTGTGAGAATTTTTTGGATATCTCAATACTTTGTTTTATTTTCATTTTTGTATTCTTCAGAAATTGCTTGGAATGAATTTACATACAATTCTTCTGAGGAAAAAAGTTTTTGGGATAAGACATCTGACTGGTCTTTTATCCAAGGTTCAGAAGGTTTGGAGCAGATTTATGAAAATCGCTGGGATCCTCTGGGTAATGTAATCTTGGGTCCTGGTAAAGTTGGCTACACGGGGTATGCAAAAATCAAAATACAAACACTGAGAACAATTTGTCGTTTTGTGAACGGTTGGGTGATCCAGGCAAAAACTTTTGATTTAAAAGGTCTGTTATTAGCTAATTCAAGTTGGAAAGCAGGAAAACAAAACGGTTATTGTACTATTTGGTATGAGAATGGGCAGAAAAAATCAGATGAAACTTTTGTTGATGGATTAAGAGATGGATTATTGTCAGTTTGGCATGAAAACGGACAAAAGAAAGCTGAAGTTAATTGGCAAAACGGAAAGCAGCAGGGATCTGCTAGCGGTTGGAATAATAATGGAGTAATGATTGCCAAAACTAGTTGGAAAAATGGCAAGATGGAAGGTGAGCATTTTCTTTGGGATGACAATGGAGAGAAAAGAAGTGAAGGTACTTTTAAAGAAAATAAAAAGCATGGTCTATTTTTACTTTGGAATAAGGACGGACAAAAAGTCCAAGAACAAAATTGGGAAAATGGAGAACTGAACGGGGTTTTAATTGAGTTTTACGATGACGGACAAAAAAAACGTGAATCTTATTACTCAAAAGGTCTAAAGCATGGAATCATGACTTCTTGGTATAAGAATAGACAAAAAGAGATTGAAATAAATTGGGTTTATGGCGAACAGCATGGAAATACGATCGCATGGCATGATAACGGTAAACTAAAGACAAAATCCAAGTGGCTTAATGGAAAATTAGAAGGTAAATGTACAAACTGGTATATTAATGGAGTAAAAAAAGAAGAAATTACACTTCAACGAGGAATTCCCATTGGGATAGCTCAAACTTGGTATCGTAATGGAAAGATAAGTGGTGAGATTACTTTTAATGATGGATTATGTATAAGTGCGAAAAAGTGGAAGCCAAATGGTCATCCTTGTTTGATTACAAATCTTGCCGAAGGAAATGGAGTAACAGTTTCGTATGATGATCAAGGAAACCAAGTGAAAACTTTTAAGTACAAAAACGGAATTCAAATAGATGAGCTTGGAAATGAGAAAAATTCTAGTGCAGATGAAGGGAATTAGATAGGTATCAACAGAATGTTCTCCCATGATTGATGATACAATTTTCAGTTATATGCTCTATTTTGCGATCGCCTGAAAAAGAAAACTTTTCCATAATTTTTAATAGAATCACCGAGGCCGACGTAGCTCAGTTGGTAGAGCATCTCATTCGTAATGAGGGGGTCACCGGTTCGAATCCGGTCGTCGGCTCCATTCAATTTAGGCGTAAGTCTTGATTAATACTGAGGTTTAGCACAAATGCTCGCGGTTAATATTGATTGTGGATTTTTGACTTTTGGAGTGATTTATACACGCGTCAAACCATTTTATGTATAAACGATGTATAAAATCGTCTATAAAACAAGGGGGGGAGGGGGTCTGTTTTTCCAAAATCGCTATCGCTGAGATCGGTTAGCCCTCACAAAAAAATTTCCGTAATGGCGAAAATGAGGATTTTTTTGAAAAAAAATGAGTGGACTGACTAATAGCCTCAATATGACGGGAACGAATAGTCGCATCACGCACCCATCAAAGTAGTCTTTAGTTACTAGCTATTTAGGAGCTGCAGGGACGAGCCAAGGTGGAAGGGAAGGTGGCGTAGGTTTTGAAGAGTTATCTTCCGATGATGCAGGGCGTTTTCTTAACCGATCTGGTAACTTTAGGGGAGGTTGTGATCGAGAGGGTCTGAACCTTGGGCGAGTTGTTGAGTTTGCTTCAGATAATACTAAGGGTCGTTTTGTTATCAGTCTAGATAGCGTTGGAACTTTGGGTCTTCCTATGCCATCCTTAAAGTTCAACCTGCTTATTTCTTTCCCGTCTAAACTGTAAGTAACTAAAGTTCCATTTCCATCTATTATTTTGGATTCTGGACATTCCTTCCCATCAGGCAGCCAAACTTTTGCCGTTATAAATATTTTCTCCTTGTAGTTTCTCTCCTCCTTTTTCTGTCCGTTCTCGTACCAAATAGTCCAAAAACCATCCAAAAACGATTCGAAATCTTCCGAAGCAATCCGGAAATAATGATTCCCGGGATTCCCGTAGCCATTTTGGCTCAAGCCATTTTGGCTCAAGCCATTTTGGCTCAAGGTCCTTAGTTT
>JAYPMF010000174.1:0-2794 GCA_038129785.1 Flavobacteriaceae bacterium | reverse complement strand
TCTTGTTTTAGTTAAGTCTAATACGGTAATCACTATTAGCTAATTCCCACAAGGTATGAAAAATAAATTGCGCTCTTTTGGTTAGTAGTGGGTAATTAATTTTTTCAACTGTATCAGTTGGGAGATGATAATCTTCGTGGGTACCACTAAAATAGAAGATGACAGGGATGTCTTTTTTAGCAAAATTATAGTGGTCAGAACGGTAATAATAGCGATTTGCGTAATACCTGCCCCTTTCATAAACTTTTAACAGTGGATCATTATAACGAAAATCCAGATCTAAGTTGGAATACTTCTTGTTAATTGATATGGAAATATCATGGAGGTCCTGAGAGAGTATATCAGAACCAATAAGATATAAATAGTCTTCATCACTTTCGTGAAGTGAATCATTTCGACCAATCATGTCAATATTTAAGTTTACAACGGTTTGTTCCAAGGGGTAGAGTGGGTTTTCGGAATAATATTCCGAACCTAAAAGGCCTTCCTCTTCGCCTGTAACATGTAAAAAAACAATCGATCTCTTGGGTTTATAACCGTTTTCTGATCCAATTTGCAATGCCTCTGCTATTTCAAGCATGGTTACAGTTCCGGACCCATCGTCATCGGCACCATTGTTAATTTCTCCACCCTCAATTCCAATATGATCTAGGTGAGAGGTTAAAACGATGTATTCATCTGGAAATTCACTTCCCTTGATTATAGCGGCTACATTTTCTGTTGAGACCATTTTACCATCAACTTTCAAAATCATCTCCTGAAAATAGTTGTTAGTCCCCTCAGCCGCTTTGATGTTTAAGTCCATATAATGGTCTCTCAAAAAATCAACAGCAATTTTTTGACCTTTGCTACCTGTTCTTCTTCCTTCAAAGTAATCGGAGGCATACACATATAGAAGTTCCTTTAGATCCTGCTCAGTAATGGATTGGGCAAAATCAGTGACTCTGGAATATTGACCATTAAGCAGAGTGTTGAAGCAAGTGACAAAAAATAATATGAGTCGAATCATGTTAAGGCATTTTCTTTGTGGGTGATTTGAAGATTGATACCATCCCATAGGTTAATTCGCATTTGGAGAGCGGTCTTGGAGGCAGAAATTGCCTCCTCCCATTTAAGGGGGTCTGTGCCACAAAGGTTTTTAATCATATCGAGTGCCATGGGGCCATGGGAATCACCATCTACCTCTATGTGTCTCTCAAAATAGTAGATGATCTGATCAAAATTGCGCTCGTTTTCTCGATTCATTCTTTTGATCATAGAGATGAAGATGTCTGGAATTAAGTCTTCCCTTCCAAAAGTGAAAACTGCAGCGATTTTGTGGGTTTTACCTTCTTCAATAATACGGAAGGTGAAATTCAAAAAATCGGCCACGTGTGCAGGCAGTCTTGCTTGATCTATAGTATCAAAAATATTATGTCCTTCACTTAGCTGAGACAAAAGTTTTTCAATGCCTCGAGTGTCCGCATTTATCTGTTTCATGGCATTTAGGTACATTTCGAAATGACTGACCGAATTTCCATACTTGTCCAAATCAGTTTCTTCCCCCCAAACGATTTCATTGATCAGCCTGGCAGCAGAATTGTTTTTGGGTGGTTGCCAAGGAAGGGAAGTGGTGGTCAAATCCAATTGTAACTTTTTGACCAATGACATGAAATCCCATACGGCATATACATGAGATTCCATAAATTGTTTCAAATTGTAAATCGAATTTATGTTCCCGTATATGGGATGTGTCATAAGTTGATCTCTGTATTCTGAGATTTCTATTTTTAAATTTTCAATCATTTATCAGCTTCATTTTCAAATGCTAAATTAATTATAAATCGTTACACTCATTACATTAAATACTATTATATTGGAATCTAGCTTAAATGCAGTAAAAATTTATGATCAGCGATTTAAATGATAAATCTAACATCATTTTTTTTGATGGAGTTTGTAATCTTTGCAACTTTTGGGTAAAGTATGTCGTTAGGAATGATACTGATTTTGTTTTTTATTTTTCAAGTCTACAATCTGAGTTTGCCACAAATTTCCTAACGGAAAACAATATCAAGTCTGATTTTGAAACAATTATTTTCTTCACTGATGGAAAATTCCTTAAACAATCAAATGCAATTGTATCAATTTTATTTAAGATAGGTGGATTTAACAGATTCCTGTCAAGAATCATCAAACCCCTACCTGCAAAATCTAGAGATGGCTTATATAAGTTGATTTCGAGAAATAGATATCGACTTTTTGGAAAAAAAGAACACTGCGTGATCCCTGATCAAAATCTAAATAATAGGTTTTTGTAAACCTTAACTTTTTTATTTAGAATTTTTCTAAATAATTTTTATTTAATGTGATTCATTTGTAAATTTGAGTTAATTATGGATTATAATAAAATCAAATCTAGATTTTACAGTTTAAAGCATGTTATTTTATACACCCTAATATTCTTTTTGCTAGGAAGTTTAACAGAATTGTATTTGATTAAACACTATGAGGATACTTCTCAAATAATTCCAATTTTTTGTATTGGTCTTTCATTAACTTGTTTAATTATACTTTTTTTTAGGGTCTCTAAACTTACAATTATCCTTTTCAAATTATCATTATTTGTGATTTCTTTAGTTGGCTTTATGGGAGTTGTTTTACATCTTAATTCCAATTATGAATTTGAAAAAGAAATGAAACCTACATCCAGCATCTTTGATTTGTTTATTGAAAGTCTTTCTGGTGCACTTCCTGCACTGGCTCCACTAAATCTAGTTTTACTAGCTATGGTTGGATATTCATATTTATTAAC
>JAYPMF010000173.1:0-2828 GCA_038129785.1 Flavobacteriaceae bacterium | reverse complement strand
TGTGTAACAATAAATAATAGTCCTAGCAAAATTTTGTTTAATTTTTTCATCTGTAATGTTTTTGTATATTTTTTATTACAAAGATAGTTTGGAATTCTTAATTTAGAGTAATTTTTCAATATGTTAAATCTAAACGACACAGAGGAAATATTGGCCATCCTCATTGCAGTGGCTATTATATTAGGTTTTGTTTTTTCTACCTACAAAGAAATCCAATCTACCATTGCAGAGGAAAAGGGTAAATTGAGAGAAAAAAAGGAAACCGAGGCCAAGGTTAAAACTCTTATCCAATACCTTGACGCAAAAAAAGAGCTGATTGATGCGGTAAATGAAGTTCAAAAAAAAGCAGGGGATTCCAAAAATTAATATATATTTGTATATACAATATTTGTAAATACTTATTATGAAAACCGTATATCATTCCTCCGAAACAAGGGGTCAAGCAGATCATGGATGGCTGAATGCTACTCACTCGTTTAGTTTTGCTAATTATTATAATCCCGAGCGAATGAATTTTGGTGCGCTCAGGGTGCTAAACGATGATATTATAGCTCCAGGAATGGGTTTTGGAACACACCCTCATGATAATATGGAGATCATTACTATCCCTTTGGAAGGAGATTTGGAACACAAAGACAGTATGGGCAATATAGGAGCTATCAACCAAGGGGAAATACAGGTGATGAGTGCAGGGACAGGGGTATATCATAGTGAATACAACAAAAATAAAAGTAAACCCATTAATTTACTTCAGCTTTGGGTAATCCCCAAGACTTTAAATGTGGAGCCACGCTATGATCAAAAATCTATCATTGAATTGAAAAAAAACAATGCCTTATATCAAGTATTATCTCCCTATGCGGACGATGATGGTATGTGGATTTATCAAGATGCTTGGTTTCATTTGGGAGATTTTGACAGGGCCACCGAAACAGTATACCGAATTAAAAAAGAAGGAAACGGGGTCTATTTATTTGTAATTGAAGGGACTTTTAAAGTAGAAGATAAATTGCTTGAACAACGTGATGCCTTTGGGGTGTGGGAGACTGACAAAATTTCATTTACTGCACAAGCCCACTCTAAGCTTTTGTTAATAGATGTACCTATGTCTTTTTAAATATATTAAATGAAAAAAAATCCTACGGCCGAGGAGCTGCTTCACGAACTAGAAAAAATACTTTCTTCCGGCCAATACAAAGACTCCGTCCATCAAATTAAATTGATGACCACTCGTGATATGATTTTGGAAATGATATCTAAATAAACCCGATATTTATATTGAAAAATTCAACTGATTGTTAATGTATATTGGCTAAAGTGATCTTAAAAAAAATCTTCCTCAATGAGGAAATGATTTTTTTACTAGTCAGTATTTAAAATTGATTAAAAGACGTGGAAATGATCCCTCATCAAGGCTTGAGTCTGGAGTCTCTCACAAGGGGTGTTATGGGTATGTTGATTTTGATACTGATTGCCTATGCCTTGAGTAATAACCGAAAGAATATTCCCTGGAAAATAGTGGGACTAGGTCTTCTTGCTCAGTTGATCATCGCCATTGGCGTAATCAAAATCTCATGGATCAAAATATTTTTTGAATACATCAGCAGTTTTTTTGTAAAGCTATTGGAATACACCCAAGCCGGGACCAAAATGCTTTTAGGGGAGTTTGGTGATGTAGACCAGTATGGTTTTATTTTCGTTTTTCAGGCGCTTCCGATCATCATCTTTTTTTCTGCACTAACGTCTTTGCTTTATTATTTAGGTATAATACAAAATCTGGTTAAAGTATTGGCCTGGGGTCTGCAAAAGCTTTTGGGGATTTCGGGATCGGAGAGTTTGGCTGTGGCAGGAAACATTTTTTTGGGACAAACCGAGGCTCCACTTTTAATCAAGGCTTATTTGGAAAAAATGACCCGATCCGAGTTGTTTTTGGTTATGGTGGGAGGTATGGCCACCGTGGCGGGAAGTGTAATGGGTGCCTATATTGGTTTTCTTGGCGGAGATGATCCGCTTGAACGTTTGGCATTTGCCAAAAGCCTTTTGGCGGCATCGGTTATGGCTGCACCAGGTGCTGTGGTCATTGCAAAGATCATGTTTCCTCAAAAGGACAAAATACCGGAGTTGATTAATGTGTCCTCTGATATTGCTGGGAATAATCTTCTTAATGCCATTTCCAACGGAACCACAGAAGGGGTAAAAATGGCGGTAAATGTGGGAGCCATGCTTTTGGTATTTATTGCTTTGATAGCTATGTTGAATGGTGTTTTTTTCGGGATCGGTGATGCCTTAGGGCTAAATATGTGGGTGGCCCAAAATACCCCTTACGATCAGTTTTCGATAGAATTTATTTTGGGTTATTTATTTGCTCCGCTGATGTGGATCATTGGGGTTGCGACAGAAGATATGACACTTATGGGCCAACTGTTAGGGATAAAAATAGTAGCGAGCGAGTTTGTAGGCTATGTTCAACTGGCCGATTTAAAACGGCTGGAAAACACTTTGCATTTTGGCTACCAAAAGTCGGTGGTTATGGCAACCTATATGTTATGTGGTTTTGCCAATTTTGCTTCGATCGGTATTCAGATCGGGGGGATAGGTATTCTGGCTCCGGGACAAAGAAAAAACCTGAGTGAACTGGGGGTGAAAGCGATGGTTGGCGGTTCGATAGTCTCGCTTATGTCGGCAAGTATTGCCGGTGCACTTTTGGGCTAGGTTCACATCACCTTGACCTTGACCTTCTTCCAAGTTCGTACCAATAAAACTGCAAAAACAGCAGAGAGCATAGTGATTACGCTCGCTCGGGTATACTCCCCATAGATCCAATACCC
>JAYPMF010000172.1:0-2850 GCA_038129785.1 Flavobacteriaceae bacterium | reverse complement strand
AAACCTCGGGATCCCGCATTACTGTAATGTAATGCCTATCCTGTATCAGATCACCAAATAAATCTCGCGCCTTTTTGTTAGCATAATGAACAAATTCATCAGTCCCAATGATAACGCCCGGTAAAGGTATTGCATCTAAGAATTCAATAAGGTTTGGATAATTTTCTATTTTAGAAGTCGACGGGCTCATTTAAATATCCAGGCAAATCGTTTCTCATTATGGTCATATATGGCTTTTACACGTTTATTTGAAAGTGATCACTTTTTTAACTTTTTAATTTTTAAAAAATAAAAGATCACCGTAAATATTGTCACAAAAGTATTACATTCTTTTGATAACATCCCATCCATATTTATGGATTAAAATCTATATTTTTTAATTTTTTGGCAGATAAATTTCCTGAGGAATTTTAGATTATGACACGCATTGCAATTAATGGATTAGGACGTATCGGCAAACTGGTTCTAAGGGATCTCATCGATCATGGAGCCAACGGTGATATAGTTCTAATTAATGAGCCAAATGCAGATGCTGAACAGCTTGCTACATTAATTGAATTTGACTCTGTGCATGGCAGGTGGGGAGGGGATTTTTTCTGGGCAGATGGGTCATTAACTCTAAAAGGTCAAAAAATAAATGTAACCCATGAAAAAAATATCAACCTGCTCGCACTTAAGGAAAATGATATAGATCTAGTAGTTGACTGCACGGGCCAGTTTAAAACAGGCCCAAAAATAGCACCATATTTTAGCGGTGGCGCAAAAAAGGTAATTATCAGCGCACCAGTCAAAGATAAAGACGCATTGAACTTAGTATATGGAATAAATCATGATTTGTATGACGGTTCTCAAAGTCTAATTACTGCTGCCTCGTGCACTACAAATTGTCTGGCACCCATAGTAAAAGTTATTCATAAAAATTTAGGTATCAAACATGGATCAATAACAACCATTCATGATGTCACTAACACGCAAACTATAGTTGACCGACCGTCCAAGGACATGAGAAGAGCCAGATCAGCACTCAATAATTTGATACCAACGACAACCGGATCCGCAAAAGCAATTACGATGATCTATCCGGAGTTAAAAGGTAAACTAAATGGGCATGCTGTACGTGTACCCCTGTTAAATGCATCACTAACTGACTGTGTCTTTGAGGTAGAACGCGCAACCTCAGAACAGGAAGTAAACTCCCTTTTTGAAGAAGCTTCAAATAAGTCTCTTAAAGGTATTCTTGGTTTCGAAAAACGTCCTCTTGTTTCCAGTGACTATACGAACGACCCGCGGTCATCGATTGTGGATGGCCTATCAACAATGGTCGTTAACAAAACTCAAGTAAAAGTCTATGCTTGGTATGATAACGAGTGGGGATACTCATGTAGACTAGGCGACATCACCCGCATGGTAGCAGGCTCACTTTGAACAAATCTATAAAACTGGAAAAACCATTGCGTGCCTACGCAACTGTGACCGCATCATACTGGTCATTTATGCTAACAGATGGCGCACTCAGGATGTTAGTCCTTCTGCATTTTAACGCCTTAGGCTTTTCCCCATTACAATTGGCCTGGTTATTTCTTTTGTATGAGTTAGCCGGGATAATAACCAATTTAAGTGCCGGTTGGCTCGCTGCGCGTTTTGGTTTGCTATCAACACTCTACAGCGGATTGATAATACAAATAGGAGCTCTAACCGCACTTATAGGCCTCGATAATACTTGGTCTATAACTTCTTCTGTTGTTTTTGTCATGGCTGTTCAGGGAGCAGCAGGTATTGCAAAAGACTTGACCAAGATGTCTTCAAAATCAGCTGTTAAATTACTTGCACCCTCAGAAGACGGAACCTTGTTTAGATGGGTCGCCATTCTGACGGGATCTAAAAATGCAATAAAAGGGTTAGGTTTTTTTCTAGGAGCGGCTCTTCTTGCCCTGGTGGGTTTCAAAGCAGCCCTTTGGATAATGGCGATTGGTCTCTTAATTATTTTGATCGCTATCTTTTTCAATATGCCACCTGGTTTGCCGGGGCGATCAAAAAAAGCTGAAAGATTGACAGATTGGCAATCTAAAGATGCTCGTATAAATATTTTAAGCCTTGCACGCCTATTTTTATTTGGCGCCAGAGATGTTTGGTTTGTCGTCGGGCTCCCAATTTATTTTCAAAGCGTATTTTCGGATGGAACGCCTGAAGGCAATAGAGAAGCCTTCTTTTTGGTTGGTAGTTTTATGGCTATTTGGATTATAGGTTATGGCTTTGTTCAGAGCCTAGCTCCTCGTTTAATTGGTTCAAAAAATCAAGGCTTATCTATGGTAGTTGGGAAGGCTATTTCTTGGTCTGCTTTACTCATGCCATTGCCGTTCATTCTTTCAATAACTGTCTGGTTTGCTGACGGTTCTTCCACTTGGCTTACGTCAGCCTTAGTATTTGGACTTCTTATTTTTGGATTTATCTTTGCAATAAATTCCTCACTTCATTCATATTTAATCTTAGCATTTGGAGATAAAGACCGGATAACAAGGGATGTTGGTTTTTATTACATGGCTAATGCAGCAGGCCGACTTATTGGGACATTATTGTCTGGTTTAAGTTATCAGTTTGGAGGTTTAGCCTGCTGTCTAGCAGTTGCTGGGCTAATGACATTTTTAAGTTGGTTCACAGCAAAAAAACTTAAACACATTTAAATCTATTCTCTCTAAATTACTCCTTACACCAAGCTGACATTCATTAATCTTTGAGTGCTACAAGTTCAGCCTCTTTTATTCATAACCTGTCATTTCTAGATAACCGCGCCCAGAATGACTACCCGAAATACCCACTGGCCCTTCCCAATAGGGGATGGACACATCCATC
>JAYPMF010000171.1:0-2912 GCA_038129785.1 Flavobacteriaceae bacterium | reverse complement strand
AAACTTTTCTCCGGCTTGTCAGTAGTAATTGCGTCAAATCCATTTACTACTCTAAATCGCTGAGCGGGGGTTACTGGTTTTAATTTTCTTACTGACATTAGACGCTTTTAAATATTACTGTAAAAATCTATGGCATCACCATCTGCAACCTGAACCACAGCTTTTTTGGTGGCATTAGTTTTACCAGATTGGATACCTGTTTTCGTATATTTTATCTTTCTGACGGGGCCGTAATTGAGCGTTCTTACTTTATCTACAGAAACACTGTATGCGGCCTCTACAGCTTTTTTAATTTCAACCTTGTTAGCTTTAATATTGACCAAAAAGCTGTAACAAGTATTAAGTTCACTAGCAGTAGTGGCTTTCTCGGTAATAATAGGTTTTATTAAAACATTCATGTTATTAAGCTTTATTTAAAATCGATTCAATTTCGGATACAGCACTTTCAAGAAATACCAAGCTTGAAGCATTGGTGATCTGAAAAGTGTTTAATTCTGAGTTAGTTATAACTTTAGAATACACCAAATTTAGAGAGGACAAATATACTTTATTATTTGGTTCAAACAAGACTACTAAAGACTTTTTGTCGCTCAAACCCAAAGCTTCTAAAACCTTTATATATAAAGATGTTTTTGGTGTATCCATTTTAAAATCCTCAATAATTAAAATAGACTTTTCCTTTGCTTTGATACTTAGTGCAGACTTTCTGGCTAACCTTTTTACCTTTTTATTGACTTTCTGGTTATAATCCCTAGGGTTTGGGCCAAAAATTCGGCCTCCACCACGGAATATAGGATTCTTAATACTACCGGCCCTTGCTGTGCCTGTTCCTTTTTGTTTTTTGATCTTGCGTGTGCTTCCCACGATTTCTGCCCTCTCTTTAGACTTGTGGTTTCCTTGTCTTTTATTGGCTAAATGTTGTTTAACATCCAAGTAAATGGCATGATCATTTGGTTCAATCCCAAAAACAGATTGGTCCAGTTTGATTTTTCTTCCCGTCTCTTTTCCTTTGTTATTAAGTACTACTAATTCTATCATTTCTGAACAATTACATATGAGTTTTTATGACCGGGAACACAGCCTTTAACCACTAAAAGATTCTTTTCGGTGACCACTTTCACTACTGAAAGGTTTTGCACCTTAACTTTCTCATTTCCGGTTTGACCCGCCATACGCATGCCTTTAAAAACACGAGCAGGATAAGAAGCCGCCCCAATTGATCCAGGCGCTCTCAACCTGTTGTGTTGTCCATGAGTCGCCTGCCCGACCCCTGAAAATCCGTGTCGTTTAACCACTCCCTGGAAACCTTTCCCCTTGGATGTGCCTGAAACATCAACAAACTCACCTTCTGTGAAATGATCTACCGTAATGGTATCTCCTAATTTGTATTCTTCTTCAAAATTTCGGAATTCGACAAGCTTTTTCATAGGAGCCGTATTAGCTTTTTTGAAATGCCCTTTGGCGGCATTGGTAGCCCTTTTTTCTGCCTTGTAATCGAAACCAAGTTGAAGCGCATCATACCCATCAACCGCTTCGGTTCTGACTTGGGTTACCACACATGGCCCTACTTCCAATACCGTACAAGGGATGTTTTTCCCTTTTTCGTCAAAGAGACTGGTCATGCCGATTTTCCTTCCTATTAACCCAGACATTAAATAACTGTTTTATAATTAAACTTTGATTTCTACCTCTACACCACTGGGTAACTCTAATTTCATCAAAGCATCAATAGTCTTTGATGAGGAACTGTAGATATCCAGTAGACGTTTGTACGAATTTAATTTGAATTGCTCTCTTGATTTTTTGTTAACATGTGGAGAACGCAATACTGTAAAAATTTTCTTGTGAGTTGGTAAAGGGATAGGGCCTGTAACAACAGCACCAGTTGTTTTTACGGTCTTTACAATTTTATCGGCAGATTTATCTACCAAATTGTGATCATAGGACTTTAATTTTATTCTAATTTTTTGGCTCATTTTAAATAAATTATGAGTTATTCCCTTTTATCTCAGCGATAACACCTTCAGAGATGTTGGTCGGTGTTTCAGCATAGTGATCAAATTCCATGGTAGAAGTAGCACGACCTGATGAGAGTGTTCTCAGTGCAGTCACATATCCAAACATTTCCGATAACGGTACTTCTGCTTTAACCACTTTCGATCCAGCTCTGTCATCCATTGAGTTAACTTGTCCCCTGCGTCTATTCAAATCCCCAACAATATCTCCCATGTTTTCCTCAGGGGTCAATACCTCCAACTTCATGATGGGTTCCATTATGACAGCTCGGGCTGCTTTTGCAGATTCTTTAAAACCAATTTTGGCGGCCAATTCGAAAGAAAGTGAATCGGAATCGACCGGGTGGAAAGAACCGTCCTTAAGCGTCACCTTCATGGCATCAACTTCAAAACCTGCCAGAGGACCATTTTTCATGGAATCTTTAAATCCTTTCTCTACTGAAGGGATATATTCCTTGGGGATATTTCCTCCCTTAATTTCATTGATGAATTCCAGTCCAACTTTACCTTCTTCGGCAGGCTCGAGTGTAAATACTATATCGGCAAATTTTCCTCGACCACCTGTTTGTTTTTTGTATACTTCACGATGATCTGCTAAAGCAGTGAGGGCTTCTTTGTACTCTACCTGAGGTTGTCCCTGATTAACTTCGACCTTGAACTCACGTCTGAGTCGATCAATAATAATATCCAAGTGTAATTCTCCCATTCCGGAGATTACCGTTTGACCAGAGGCCTCATCGGTTTTAACCTGAAAAGTAGGGTCTTCTTCAGCTAGTTTGGCCAAAGACAAACCAAGTTTATCAATGTCAGCTTTGGTTTTGGGCTCTACGGCGATCCCGATTACAGGATCAGGGAAGTCCATGCTTTCCAAAATGATGGGAGATTTCTCCGCAGATA
>JAYPMF010000170.1:0-2922 GCA_038129785.1 Flavobacteriaceae bacterium | reverse complement strand
AAACATAACGTATAGATATTAATTTTGTTTAACTATTTATTGATAAGAAAAAAAGTTAAATTACTGTATTACAATTATTTAAAAACTTATATTTTAATAAAAATAAAAATATGTAGGGGTAATGTTGTGTTCAGCTAATCTAAATTCGCACCACTACAAATTTAAAATATAGTCATTTATACCTTGATTTCTGCTAAGATTAAGTTTTTTTCTGAGTCTATATCGTTTAACTTCAACACTTCTAGTTGAAATATTTAAAAGAGGGGCTATTTCTTTGGAAAGCAGGTTTAATCTTAAAAAGGCACACAATTTAAGATCGTTATGAGTCAAAGAGGGATGTAATTCTTTAATATTCTTCAAAAAATCTTTATCTGCATTGTTAAATGCTTTTTCAAAAAACTCCCAATCCTCATTTCCATTAATATTTTTATTGATCATTTTTGTCAATATATCAATTTTCGGGTGCGGATCTAATTCCTTCAATTCATAAATTACTTTATTCAAAAATTCGTTTCGTTTGACAGTGCTCATGGTTGCAATGGCAATCTCCCTATTCTTATTTTCAATATCGTTTTGCAGTTGTTCATTTCGAATTTTCATCAGTTTTCTCTTGCTTTCGAGCTCATTGATCTGAAGTTTTCTCTGATTTCGTCTAATTAGCTTTTGACGCTCGCGCTCATAAAAAGCATCATAAAATCTGTTAATGATTAATAATATTGAAATTAAAAATACAATGTAAACCGCGTACATCCATCCCGACAGATGCCAAGGCGGTTTAATTTTAAAATCAAAACGAATTGGCTCGGAGACTTGGTCTCCAATTTTGGAACGAACAGAAAACTCGTAAGATCCACTGGGTAAATTTGAATATGAAACATCAGCTCTGTCTGACCAAGAACTCCAAAAATGATCATATCCTTCCATCCTATGTTGGTATTCGACGTTTTGATATTTCTGATAACTGTTAGCAGTGTAGTAAAAATGTATGTTGTTATTTTCAAAATCAATTTCTGAATCATTGACCTTTGGGATCTGAATAAGTTTCTGTAAGTTGTCCTTGAGAAGTATTTTATCAATGGCTATTTTGGGTTGGATATTCTTTACTTTATCCATATCAAAAAGCAAATACCCCATACCTGAGGCGATTAGGTAGTTAGAATCATCGTGCTTACCAATGTGTTCAAATCCCATAACATTTTTTCGAGTATCGTTCTGAAAAAAAACTGATTGAAACTTTAGTTGTTCTGAAAAGACATCTCTTCTCAAGAAATGGATTCTGTTTTTTGAAAACATCCATAATCTACCATTTTGATCATTGATCATCTTTCCTGTGAAATAATCATTTGATTTGATCTCCTTCGACAGCAATGAATCTCTCAAAAACTTGGATTGGCTGACGCTATACCTGTAAATTCCTTTCGGATTAAAATAAAATATTTCATTATCAAATTTTGCAAGGCTTGCATTAATTCCCTTTTCAACAGAGGACTCCACCTCAGTTTCAATTATCTGATCAAATTTTTTATTGATATGAAGTTTAAAAACCCCTTTATACTCATGACCAACCATGATTGTTGAATCGTTAACTACTTCAAAGAAGCGCGAAGAAATGTCAAATCCTTTCAATTTATTTTTATATGACCATTTATCTTTCATTTTTTGTAAGACGTGAATACCATTATAATTTCCTTGGAGTAAAAAATTTTCTTCTTTGGGATGCCTCTTAAATGTCCAAGTTCCCGGAACATCTCCAATCTTTGTTGCTTGAGAGCCCCTAACAAAAAAGGTCCCTATATCATGACCACAAAAAAGATCTCCATCGATTGTCATCAAATTCCATACTTGACCCTCTGTTCCATGAACCAGCTTAAAATCATCTGTCTTATCAATTGAACGGTAAAATAATCCGTGATTTGTTCCTAAATAAAAATAATTTTTATTTTTTGCTGAAGCATAAATTGTTCCTACTTTTCCAAAATTATCATTGTACTCCAAAAAAGGGGAATTAAGGTTTATACAGTCTATTCCATTGTCCAATCCTAACCATATGTTTTGGCGATCATCTTCAAAAAGGCTTAAGATGGTGTTATTGGAAATACCTTTAGATTTGTTGAGTCCCATTAGGAATTTACCCTCTGCATCGATCCAGAATAGACCGTGAGATATAGATCCCAATGCAAAGCTTCCATTAGATAGTCGAAGTGAGTCATAAAGTTTGTATCCCTTGAAATATTTTTCAGACTCAATTTTCCATTTAATTAAACGGTTTTTTTCAAGGAAAAAGAAACCGGATTTATCTGTCAATATCAATAATTTACCTTCAACCTTAAAAAGACCAATAATCACAGTGCTGCTTAAAATCTTATCATTAGTGACAGAAAATGCTTCTCCACCAATCACCTCAAACAATCCCTTACCAGACTCTTGGAAATAGATCTTTTCTCCAACTTTAAAGGATTTTAATAAGGTATTTTCGGTGTTGATATACTGGAAAGTTTTATTTCCAATATCTGTTATTACGAGTCGATTCAAAGATTGAAAAATAATTTTTTCACCATAATTGATTATATTCCAGAATTGTTCGTCTTCAAGAAGCTCTATATTCAATTCTTTAACCAAAGAAATGTAATTTAATGAACCGTTTTCTTCTCTTTCCCAATATCCAAAGTCCATATAACTTCCCATACATATCTTGTCTTCAATTACTTTTACAGACCTGATGATGGACTGGTTGGGACTGGTCAGCAGTTCCCATTGAGAACCATTGAATCTCAGTAGCCCTTTGTTATTTGCTGTGTAAATAGTCCCTTGATCGTCTTGAGAAATCATCCAATTTTGATTTCCAGCAAAAAGTATCTGGGATTTGTACTGCTCAATAGGTGGAATTTCCTGTGCAGATGCCGACAACACCTGTGTCACAAA
>JAYPMF010000169.1:0-2933 GCA_038129785.1 Flavobacteriaceae bacterium | reverse complement strand
AACAAAAAGGCACAAAGTGAAGAATATTTCGGAAAATGTGAAGCGATTGTTTCAGCTTATAAAAGACTTGATTATATCGGTTTGAATAGGGGTGCCTCAGGTAACATAAGCATGAAAACCAACAATGGATTTTTAATTACTCCATCTGGTTTAAATGTAGAAAAAGTGCATGCGGACAATATGGTTGAATTGAATTTCGAGGGTGTCCCATTGAATGGAACCAACCCTTCAAGTGAGTGGCGCTTGCACGCGGAAATTTACAAAAGGAAAAAAGGTGTTGGAGCTGTTGTTCACACTCACTCTAATTTCGCATGTGCTTTGTCCTCTCTGCGCGAGAACCTTCCAGCATTTCACTACATGGTGGCTGTGGGTGGGGGAAAGAATATTAGGTGTTGTGAATATGCAATATTTGGGTCAAAAGATTTAGCTGACAAAGTAGTTGAAGCTTTGGAAGGTAGAATGGCTTGTTTGATGGCTAATCATGGATTGGTATGCTGCGGCAAGGAATTGGAGCATGCCATATTCTTAGCTGAGGAACTTGAGGCCCTTTGCAAACAGTATCTAACTGCACGTTCGATTGGTGGTGTAAAGATTTTATCGGACAGTGAAATGGAACTTGTGATTGAAAAATTTAAGAACTATGGTTATGCGACAGAAGAATAAAATTACACGAATTAATGTATTATCTTATATCTAATAAGTAATTTCTTTATTTCTAAGGATAGAGTCTTGTCATCATTTAGGACTATGGAGTGGGTCGATGGAAACCTGCATTTACTGGATCAGACCAAACTGCCCAGCAGCGAAGAGATTGTTATTTGCAAAACTATAGACGATGTTTGTGAGTCTATAAGGAAAATGGTCGTTCGGGGAGCGCCTGCGATAGGTTGTGCTGCGGCTTTCGGTTATGTGTTAGGCGTAAGGTCTCTCGTAAAAGATCTTAATGTTGAGAACATGTCACCTGATAGTTGTTCTAGTTTAGTTACAAAAGGCAGAGAAAAAATTTATTCCTCTTTACTAAAAACCAGGCCTACCGCAGTTAATTTAGAATGGGCTCTAAAGCAGATGCAAAGCCTAGATTACAAAGAACATGAATCAATGCAATCATATGTAAATGCAATTGAGTCCAAAGCTATATATCTTCTTAATGAAGATATAAATATTAATTTAAAAATCGGAGAAATAGGAGCAGATCTTTTAGGACAATGCAGATCTGTGCTTACTCATTGTAATGCTGGAGCGTTAGCAACTGGGGGTTACGGGACTGCGTTGGGTGTTATTAGGTCAATAAAAAGCAAATTAGGTGATATTAATGTATTCGCTACCGAGACTAGGCCATTATTACAGGGAGCTAGATTAACTGCATGGGAGTTGACCAAAGATGATATTCAAGTGACTTTGATAACGGATAGTATGTGTGGAGCATTAATGCAAACTAGACAAATTGATGCAGTTATTGTGGGAGCTGATAGAATTACCGCAAATGGAGATGTGGTAAATAAGATTGGCACTTATACCGTTTCAGTGCTTGCTAAGGAAAATAGTATTCCATTTTATGTCGCTGCTCCATGGTCTACTGTTGATCTTGGAACTTGTAGTGGTAGAGATGTAGAAATTGAGCAGCGCAATATCAATGAAGTTAGAGGTTTTGGTGACAGCGTATGGGTCCAAGAAAACCTAAGTATTTTTAATCCAGCCTTTGATGTAACCCCTATGGAATATGTATCCGCATTAATAACCGAGAGAGGAGTTATACGAGGTAGTTTCGACTTGCAGGAAATGGGGCAATCATGAATTTTAGAAAGAATTTAATGCTCCCACTTTTTTTTTTAATTGTAGGGTTTTGTGTTTCCATCTTTATATTTTCCCAACCAAAAGAAGACTATTACTCAATAAATGTTGCTGGAGCTAATTGGGGTAACCTCGACGTATTAATTGAAAAACAAGAAAAAAAACAACTCGATGTTGATTTAAAAGGGAAAACCGTTGTGGTGTTTTTTGGGTATCTCGCATGTCCAGATTTTTGCCCTAATCATTTAAGCAAGATGGTTTTAGTAAAAAAGAATTTACCGGAGAAAATACGAGATAAGTTTGCAGTCATTTTTATTTCGGTGGACCCGGAACGAGACAAAACTTCAAACTTAAAAAAGTTTGTACGCTCTTTTGATAAAAATTTTGATGGATTTGTTCCTGATAAAACACAGCTTTCCGTTTTGAAAGATGAGTTTAAATTAGTTGTTAACAAAAGTTCAAAAAATGAGTTTGGTAACTACTTAGTTGATCATTATACTTATACATACCTCTACGATAAGAATAAAAATCTTAGGCTTTTAATTCCTTTTGAAATGAGTATTGATCAAATAGTAAAGGATATAAAAGGAGTAAGCCGTGGCTAGTTTTTGGGAAGGAGTTTACTCTCTTTATGTTTATCATAAACGGCTAGTTTGTTTCGAACGCAAAAGCTGATGTTTGATTCTCATGAACTCTTGGAATCAGTTTGCAAAAATTTTTTTTGATACCAGTATAAATATTAGTTTTAAATTTTATTGTGCCGAATAATTTTGAGGAAACGATAGGAAAAATAGGTTTATTTGGAGGGGTTTTTGATCCTGTCCATCGGGCCCATATTAAAATGGCCAAAATGGCAGCTGACCAATTGAGGTTAGAAACCGTAAGATGGATTCCTGCAGGAAATCCAGTACATAAGGAAATTGATACACCAGCGAGGCATCGTTTAAACATGTTACAAATTGCTCTAAAAAATTTAAAGGATGAGCGCATGGTGATTGACCAGAGGGAATTGAGCAATGGTATTCCTAAACCCTCTTATACCTTTGAGACTATTAAGTCGTTAATGAAGGATTTTCCTAAAAAAAGGTTTTTTTGGATTTTAGGGGAAGACCAGCTTTTAAAATTTAAAAGTTGGAAAAATT
>JAYPMF010000168.1:1809-2953 GCA_038129785.1 Flavobacteriaceae bacterium | reverse complement strand
GCAGCTGACAATGCCAAATATGACGCTTTAAAGACAGACCGGGAAGAACTTTACAAAGAATGTGTTCCAATTCTCAAATCTTTGATCGAAATTGGAGCTAATCAGGATGCTGTCAAAACATTAATGAATATATACGGTACGCTAGGAGATAATGAGGGTTATAAAGAAATGAAAGGCCTACTGCAAAACTAGGATTCAGTTCTTACAAGATTTTTGATCTTGTAGTTAATTCAATTATCACTTTTTAAATAACTAACATGATCGAATGATTACTTGATGCTAATATGCAGTTTTTGGTTAATTATAAATTTTTAATCAAAGAATCCCTCTGATTAAATCATTTTTTTGATATAACGCAATTTATGGGTATGATTTTGTGTCTCCAAGTTAAAAATACCAGTTTGATCAATCCTATCGATTCTCACATTACTGGAGGAGTGGATAATGTGGTGATTTTCCAGTAACAGACCAACGTGGGTTATATTACCTTCAGCGTTGTCAAAAAAAGCTAAATCTCCAGCTTCACTTTCTTCAATAAAACTAAGTGTTTGACCTTGAAGGGCCTGCTGATGGGCATCCCGGCTCAATCTGATACCGTTGATCTTGTAAACTATCTGTGTAAAACCCGAACAATCGATTCCCATTAGTGTTTTTCCACCCCACAGATAGGGGGCGTTAAGAAAAAGATAGGCGGTATCCGTCAAAGCTTTTTTTGATTTTTTAGGATATTGGAATTTCCCTTCGAACTGATGCTGAAGTATTTTCAAAGCCCTGAGATCAGCACCCATCAATATCGGAAATAAAAGATTGTTTTTGGTAGATATGTAATTGACCAGATCAGTAGAGATTTTAAGGTTGGATTGGGTGATTTTATCAAAATCTTCTTGTGAAATAATATGCACTTGGTTATGATCAATCCATCCCTCATATCCATCCCATTCGCCACGGATTTTCACCCATTTTTTTCTTTTTTCGATAAGCTTATAACATTCACCGTAGAGGAGCTGAGAAACCATCTCACTTTGATGGCTGTTTTCTTTTCTCATGGGAATCATCCCCAAATGGCAGATACCGTAATTCAAATCGGTTAGTTTAATAAAAGGTGTTTAGTTGCCAATAAATATTTATCATTATTAACAAAAAT
>JAYPMF010000168.1:349-1799 GCA_038129785.1 Flavobacteriaceae bacterium | reverse complement strand
CCAAGAAATGGTCATTTATAATGGCAAAAATAATCAAATTGCCGGCATATGTTTCGAAATACATTTTTAAATTCACATTCAAAGGCTCATATTTCCCTAAATTTGAAATTCTGATTTCTCGAGTATTGAAAAACCTTTGGCGCATAATATTAAATAACCAACACCTTATTTATAAGGCTATTTTAATGTTGTCCTGCAGTGTCTTGATAGTTTATCTATTTCCCAAAGGGGCCAAATTCAAATATGAATTTCAAAAGGGCAAGCCATGGCAGTATGCGACCTTATATTCCCCTTTTGATTTTTCGATATTGAAATCATCCGCGGAGTTGGAATCCGAAAAAAAGGCCATCTTGGAGGCACAACTTCCTTACTATCGCGCAGAATTATCGGTTATCGAGGCAGTAAAAAAATCCTTCGACGCTCAGTTTACCAATTTTTTTGATCTCCCTGCTTCCAGTAATCAATACAAAGTTTTGTATGATTTTGGTCTTCTGCTTTTGGATAAAATATATCTCAATGGAGTATTACCGCTAGGTTTTGATCAAAAAGATGAGGAAAGTGTTTTTTTGATAAAGGGTAATTTTGAATCCACGTTGGATATGGTTGAATTCGTAAGCATAGAAAACCTTAAACAAGAAATAGATTATCTAATTCAAAATACAGCATACCCTGATTACACTACTCAATTTTATAACTTGTTTTTTGAAATCGTTCAGCCCAATATCGCTTTAGATGATAAGTTTACCGACAATGTTTTAAATGAATCTTTGGATGGCATTTCCCCTTATCGCGGATTGATTCAGGAAAATTCTATTATTATTAGACAAGGTGAAGTGGTAGAGGGCGAAAAACTTCAGATGCTGATTTCCCTTAGAGAAGAATATGCATCACAGTTGTGGAATGAGTATAGTTTTTATTGGATTATTTTTGGGTATACCATTTTGGTGATTTTGACTTTTATGTCATTGATCTTATTCATCAACAATTACAGGCCTTCCATTTTTGATGACAACCGGGAAATTTCTTTTATTTTTCTAAACATGGTTGGCATCATTGCCTTAACAACCATAGTGGTGAACTTTGATGTAAGGTTATTGTATGCAGTTCCAATTTGTATCCTCCCTTTAATATTAAAAACATTTTTTGATCCCAGATTGGGATTATTTACCCATGTGATTACAGTTTTGAACTTGGGTTTTGTTGTGCCTAATAGTTTTGAGTTTGTTTTTTTACAGATGATGGCTGGTATCGTTACGATTTTATATACAACACAATTGCAAAATCGAGCCAATCTTTTCATCACTGTCGGTAGGATCGTTTTGGTTTATTTGGTGGGTTATCTTGCCTTTACGATTACCCGTGAAGGGGGAATTGCTAAAATCGATTTGATGGTAATAGGATTTTTCTTACTAAACGGTCTATTGAACTTGTTTGCCCAACCGTTAATTTA
>JAYPMF010000168.1:0-339 GCA_038129785.1 Flavobacteriaceae bacterium | reverse complement strand
ATCTCTATGAGCGAATGTTTAAACTGGTTTCTGATGTTTCACTTCTTGAACTTTCGGACACTAACGCTAAATTATTAAAGGAACTCTCTGATCGTGCTCCTGGAACTTTTCATCATTCGCTTCAGGTAGCGAATTTGGCAGAAACTGCTGCCAATGAAATTGGAGCTAATACCTTATTGGTAAGGGTAGGTGCCTTATATCATGACATTGGAAAAATGAAAACTCCAACCTATTTTTCAGAAAATCAAACTGGTAGTGTTTCACCTCACGAGGAGATGCCCCCTGATCAAAGTGCCAAAATCATAATCAATCATGTTGCAGAGGGTATTGATATGGCTA
>JAYPMF010000167.1:0-2984 GCA_038129785.1 Flavobacteriaceae bacterium | reverse complement strand
TAGTGCTTGCAATAATTCGATTGATTCTTTGGTTTGTTTTACATCGTGAACTCTAAGAATATTTACTCCCTTGAGCAAAGCCAGAGTATTTAGTACGGTAGTTCCGTTAAGGGCCTCATCAGGTGAAATACCAAGTTTCTTGTAGATCATGGATTTTCTCGATATCCCGACTAAGACTGGAAGTTCAAGGCTTTTGAATAAATCTAGGTTTTTCAACAACTCAAAGTTATGTTCCAAGGTTTTTCCAAAGCCAAAACCTGGATCGATAATTACATCATTAATGCCATTACTGTAGGCATTTTGTACACTTTCAGAAAAGTAATATAAAACTTCCTGAACAATATTTTTGTATTTGGGATTTTTTTGCATCTCTTTTGGAGTGCCTAAAATATGCATCAATACATAAGGTACGTTGAATTCTCCAACGGTTTTCATCATTAGGGGATCAAACTGACCTCCTGAAATATCGTTAATCATTGAAGCACCCCTGTCAAGACTTCCTGCTGCAACAGAGGATCGATATGTATCTATGGAAAAATGTTGTTTGGGAAATTTTTCAATAAGTTTTTCCAATATGGGGTAGAGTCTTTTTTTCTCCTCATCCTCACTGATTTCTTTTACTCCGGGTTTGGTGCTACAAGCTCCTAGATCAATGAAGAAAGCCCCTTCATAAATCATTTTTTCCGTTTGCTCTAACGCTCGATCCAAAACATTAAATTGGCCACCATCATAAAAAGAATCAGGGGTCAAATTTAGTATTCCCATAATTTTGGGTTGTAATAGGTCAATTAATTCACCTTTAAGATTGATGGTCATGTTGAAGCTTAAAATGTTATCAAACTTTTAATGCTGCTCTTTACAGAGTTAAAAAATTTATCGAAATTTACCTCAAATATAATAAACCTATGAGATCCACGCCTGAACAGTATCATGAGATAATCAAGAATTGTAAGTCTCTCTTTGCAAAGAAAATGGTTGACTATGGAAGTGCTTGGCGTATTCTTCGGCTTTCTTCATTAACGGATCAAATTTTCATAAAGGCACAAAGAATTAGAGGTTTACAAACCAATCCCGACCGAAAAGTGGATGAGGGTGAAGCTTCTGAGTTTATCGGTATCATAAATTATTCCCTGATGGCTTTAATTCAAATTGAGTTGGGAGTCTCAGATACCCCGGATTTGGATAGTGAAGATGCTTTGCATTATTATGAAAAACAAGCAGCAGTGGTTTTTGAGTTGATGACGGCAAAAAATCACGACTATGGTGAGGCGGGGCGTGATATGAGGGTAAGTTCTCTTACCGATTTGATTTTACAAAAATTGATGCGAGTCAAGCAAATTGAAGGAAATGATGGTAAAACACTTGTCAGTGAGGGTATTGATGCCAATTACCAAGATATTATCAATTATGCTGTTTTTGCTTTAATTCACCTCAAGGATTTTGAAGAATAGATGTTAAGGAAATTGCTATCAAAATTTTTTTATGCTTTCTTAACCCTATTGGGTGTGGTAAGCTTGGTTTTTTTTCTTTTTAATGTCTTACCGGGTGATCCTGCTCAAATGATGTTAGGTCAAAATGAAAGTAGTGAACAGTTGGCTCTGGTGAACAAAAAATATGGATTTGACCTTCCAGTTTCAAGACAATATTTTCTCTATCTCAATGATTTGTCACCTTTATCAATTCACTCAACCGATGAAGGTGATTTGTCGTATTTTTCGACAGAGAAATATAGTTCATTTCCCCTGATCCAAAATAATCACTACGTTTTAACCTTCAAATGGCCCTATTTAAGAACTTCTTATCAAAAAAGAGGTAAAAAAGTTTCTACTGTAATTACGGAAACCTTTTCCAATACTTTTATTTTGGCAGTGTCTTCGATTTTTATTGCCATCATTTTAGGCATCGTATTGGGAATTGTAGCCACTCTACTTCACAATACATGGATTGATAGGTGGTTGCAGTTCGTCAGTACTTTGGGTATGAGTGTCCCGTCTTTTTTTAGTGCTATACTTTTTTCTTGGTTCTTTGGGTTTTTATATCACCATTATACAGGACTTGAGATGAGCGGAAGTCTCTATGAAATAGATGATTTTGGTGAAGGACGAGTATTACAATTAAAAAACCTTGTACTTCCTGCTGTAGTTTTGGGTATTCGTCCTATAGCAGTAATCATTCAATTAATGCGCAGCAGTTTACTCGAGGTCTTGTCTCAAGATTATATCAAGACCGCTTACTCGAAGGGTTTGTCAACCTATCATGTAATCTATAAGCATGGGATCAAAAACGCCTTGAATCCACTGGTTACGGTCATTTCCGGCTGGTTTGCCTCCTTACTGGCAGGGGCGGTTTTTGTCGAATACATTTTTGGATGGAAGGGTATGGGTAAGGAAATTGTAACGGCACTCAACACCCTTGATATCCCGGTCATCATCGGAATTGTCCTAACATTGTCGAGTCTTTTTATTTTGATCAATTTGTTGGTAGATTTTATCTACACTCAACTTGATCCACAAGTTAAATTACAATAACCAATTATATTATGAGAAAAAAAATTGTAGCAGGAAATTGGAAAATGAATAACAACAAGCAGGAAACGGCTGAGTTGATCGAATCTCTAAAACTCTTAAGTTTTTCAACAGATGTCAGGGTAATGATCGCTCCTGCACATACCCATTTGGTCCAGGCGGAGAAGTTGACCCAAGGAGGGACTATTGAGGTCTTGGCCCAAAACATGAATGCTGCCGAGTCAGGCGCTTACACGGGAGAAATTTCTGCTGGGATGTTGCAAAGTATCAATATTAATAAAGTTATTTTGGGACACTCAGAGCGCAGAGCTTATTATAATGAAACTGATTCTGTCCTAAAGCAAAAAGTTGAAACAGCAATTACTCATGATATGGAAGTTGTTTTTTGCTTTGGTGAGGAGCTCGAGGAGCGTAAAAAGGAACGTCATTTTGAAGTGGTCCGAACTCAATTGGAAACAG
>JAYPMF010000166.1:0-2988 GCA_038129785.1 Flavobacteriaceae bacterium | reverse complement strand
GGATACACCCAAATATTATTTTTTTTGGCGTACCCAACACTCATCAATCCAAAGAGGACTCCGGTAATTTCCAATACAAAGTCTATGCTGGCATAGCCGATGTATTGGCCGAATAAAAAATCAAAAACTGGGGACATAGCCGCTGCGTTCTCCTTTAATGATTTTCATGTTTAAAACCACAGAAGGCTCATTTTCAAAACTTTCTTTGATCAGTAGTTGAAGAGAGGACATTAGTGCATCGTATTCTCCATAGATTTGGGTGCTCATTGGGTTTTCCAAAACCTTAAAACCCAAGGTTCTGAGTTTTTGGATAAAATTTTTGATGGGAGTTTTAAAATCGTTGGTGAGGGGGAGTAGTGTCAATTCAACAGAAATATTCATGTTTTTTAATTTTTTGGAGTGGCCAAGCTGGCACAGTATACTTTTTCAATGATAAAATTAAGAGAAAAATCCATGCTTTTTCCTTGAAAAAAAACTTTTGCAGTGCCCTTTTTGTCCCCCCATTGGAAAGGAGTCACAAGTAGTTGCTCAGAAAAAATAATACCTTTTTGGTTGAGGGCCTTGTACAAAGCCTCTTTGGCCGTCCAGATCAAGGTTAGTTTTTCGATCACTTGATCCCCTTTTAGTACAAAGGTTTCATCGGCATGTAAGAAACGAGTTGCGATCCGGCGAATTTTGGGCCGGAAAACCTCAATGTCAATCCCCAGAGGTTTTGTACCCAAGGCGATTCCGGCAAGGTTTTTAGTGTGAGAAATAGAGAGTTGCTGTCCCGATTCCAGTCGTGGAATGCCGTTGGGGTCATGACTCAAACTGTGGGGAGGAATACCCGCCTCCAAAAGGAGTCTTCGGGACGCCAAAAACTCTTTTTGATGGGAGAGGATCTTTCGCTTTTGGAGTCTGATTTCATCAGCCTTTGCCAGTTTGAGGTCTTTTTTTAATTGCTCCAATGGTTCCTCAATATGCCAGATCAAAATCCGGGTTTGCTCGTCAATATTAACCCTTTGGTGTAGAGGCATTTGATATTGAAATTAAAGTACGTATTTTTGCTCAAAATTATCAATAAAGATACAACTATGGGAACGAAAACAGCATCTACTTATTTGCCCTATAAAGTAAAGGACATGTCCTTGGCTGAATACGGCAGGAGAGAAATTCATTTGGCTGAAGCAGAAATGCCCGGCTTGATGGCCTTGCGCAGAGAATACGGAGAAAGTCAGCCGCTCAAAGGAGCCCGAATAGCGGGTTGCTTGCACATGACCATCCAAACTGCTGTGTTGATTGAGACATTGACCGCATTGGGAGCGGAGGTGACTTGGAGTTCTTGTAATATTTTTTCTACTCAAGACCACGCCGCTGCTGCCATTGCCGCCGCAGGAATCCCGGTCTATGCCTGGAAAGGTATGAATGAAGAAGAATTCGACTGGTGTATCGAACAAACCCTGTTTTTTGGTGAAGAGCGCGAACCCCTGAACATGATATTAGATGATGGCGGAGACCTGACCAACTTGGTTTTGGATCACTACCCTGAGTTGGTAAAGAACATCAAAGGTTTGTCTGAAGAGACCACAACCGGAGTTCACCGACTTTATGAAAGAATGAAAAACGGAACGTTGCCTTTGCCGGCTATCAATGTGAATGATTCGGTAACCAAATCCAAATTCGATAACAAATACGGCTGTAAGGAAAGTGCTGTAGATGCCATCCGTCGAGCTACTGATGTGATGCTGGCTGGAAAACGGGTAGTTGTGGCAGGATATGGAGATGTAGGAAAAGGAACTGCCGCCTCTTTCAGGGGAGCAGGAGCCATTGTTACGGTGACTGAAATCGATCCTATTTGTGCCCTACAAGCAGCCATGGATGGATATGAAGTTAAAAAATTGACTAATGTCATTGGCAATGCCGATATCGTTATTACAGCTACAGGAAACAAAGATATATTGAGAAAAGAATATTTTCTGGCCTTAAAAGACAAAGCCATTGTATGTAATATTGGCCATTTTGACAATGAGATCGATATGGCTTGGCTCAACGAAAGCTACGGTCACACCAAGGTTGAAATCAAACCACAAGTGGATCTTTATACCCTCGAGGAAGGCAAAGAGTTGATCGTTTTGGCAGAGGGACGATTGGTCAATCTGGGTTGTGCTACGGGTCATCCCAGCTTTGTGATGAGCAATTCATTTACCAACCAAACATTGGCACAGATCGAACTGTGGAATCAATCCGACCAATATGAAAATAAGGTGTATATGTTGCCCAAACACCTGGATGAAAAGGTCGCTGCCCTTCATTTGGAACATCTGGGAGTAGAATTGGACGATCTTTCGGAGGATCAAGCCGAATACATTGGAGTAACTGTCAAAGGACCCTTTAAACCGGAATACTACCGATATTAACAGGGACAAATTAGTCCAACAAAAAACCCGCCAAAAGGCGGGATTTTTATGGGTTTTGTTTTATCTAAGCATCAAAAGGCTCGATAGAAACATAAGACTTGTTGTCTCTCTTTTTGGTAAATTTTACCAATCCGTCAACTTTAGCGTGAAGGGTATGGTCTTTAGCAAGGTAAACATTTTCTCCGGGATTGTGGGCTGTTCCGCGTTGACGAACTATAATGTTCCCCGCTCTGGCGGCTTGGCCTCCAAAAATCTTAACGCCCAGGCGTTTGGATTCGGACTCTCTTCCGTTTTTGGAGCTCCCTACTCCTTTTTTATGTGCCATTTTATAATTTTTTTAGAGTGTCTTTATTTGTTTAAAGCGGCAATTAATTCTGCCTTTTTCAAGCCGGTGTAGCCTTCGATTCCTTTATCCTTGGCTGCGGCTTTGAGCTCTGCTACGGTCATTTTAGAATAATCGGCCTTTTCTGCCTTGGCGGATGCTTTTTTGGCCGGGGCTGCTTTGGCAACTTTAGGTTTGTCCTCTGATTTGGCCACTGCTTTTTTGGCCGGGGCTGCTTTGGCAACTTTAGGTTTGTCCTCTGATTTGGCC
>JAYPMF010000165.1:0-3041 GCA_038129785.1 Flavobacteriaceae bacterium | reverse complement strand
CACGAAACATTGCATTGGACAATGCCTCAATGATGGTACCTTCTTGTTCTATTGCCGCTTGCTTTGCCATATTATATTGTTCCTGTTCTTCTGTTTCTACTCGTTTTGGACATCAATCCATCATAATGACGATTTAACAAATAAGAATTTACTTGTTGGATTGTATCTATAGCAACTCCTACCATTATCAACAGGGAAGTTCCTCCGTAAAACAAGGCCCAACCTTGTTGCATTCCTATAAGTTTGACAACAACTGCGGGGAAAACTGCAATAGCTGCTAAGTATAATGATCCGGGGAAAGTAATGTGTGACATTACAGTATCTAAAAACTCCGAAGTTTCGTTACCAGGTCGAATACCGGGAACAAATCCGCCACTTCTTTTTAGGTCGTCAGACATTTTATTGGTAGGAACAGTAATGGCGGTGTAGAAATAAGTAAAAATGATGATTAAAACAGCAAATAATATGTTGTACCACAATCCAAAAATATCTGAGAAATTGGTTTGAAGCCATTGACCAAAAGAAGAATTACCAAAAGCACCACCCACATATGCAGGGGCAAACATCAACGCTTGTGCAAAAATGATTGGCATTACACCCGAGGCGTTAAGTTTTAAGGGAATATATTGTCGTGAGCCATACATATTTTTCTCATTAGCCCCAGCTTGGGTTCTCCTTGCGTATTGAACAGGTATCTGTCTCACTGCCATTACTAGAAGCACACTCAATAATATAATAACCACCCACAAGACAAGCTCAATCAAAATCATCATTAATCCGCCATTGTTCTCAGAAACTCGGGACACAAATTCTTGTGTAAAAGAAAGTGGAAGGTTTGCTATGATTCCGACCATAATCAATAATGAAATACCATTACCAATTCCTTTATCGGTTATTTTTTCTCCTAACCACATAGCAAAGATTGTACCTGTAACCAAAATAATAACAGAAGAAATCATAAACAAAGGACCCCTTCCAATTACGAAGGCACTGTCAGGCACACCCAAAGCTGAAAGTCCATATAAATAGGCAGGTGCTTGGATAACGCAGATTAAAATAGTTAACCAACGGGTTATTTGGGTTCTTTTTTTATTCCCACTCTCTCCTTCTTTTTGTAATTTTTGTAGGTATGGTACTGCAATACCCATCAACTGGACCACAATGGAAGCCGAAATATATGGCATAATTCCCAACGCAAAAACAGAAGCATTGGCAAAAGCCCCCCCAGTAAAGGCATTGAGAATTCCCAACAACCCTCCTCCATCAGTGCGGTTGGCCAATTCTGCCAATTGAACTGAATCGATCCCGGGAAGAACTACTTGAGCCCCTACACGATATACCAACAAGAGTGTTAATGTGGTAATAATTCGTCCACGCAACTCTTCAATGTTGTATATGTTTAAAAGGGTCTCAATAAATTTCTTCATAACTGTATGTTTAAATTGTGACTGCTTCACCACCAGCTGCCTCAATCGCTGCTTTTGCTGTTACAGAGAATTTATGGGCAAATACTTTAAGTGGGGATTCTAATTTTCCCCTGCATAATATTTTCACTAATTCATTTCTTCTGACCAAACGTAATTCAACTAACTTATCAAAAGTAACCTCCTTTTTAATTTTCTTTTCTATTAAAAGGTTTTGAATTGTATCCAAGTTAATTCCTTTATAGTCAACTCTATTGATATTCTTAAATCCAAATTTGGGAACACGTCTTTGAAGGGGCATTTGACCTCCTTCAAAACCGATCTTTTTTGAGTACCCTGACCTGGACTTAGCCCCTTTGTGTCCTCTTGCAGCTGTTCCACCTTTGCCGGAACCTTCACCACGGCCCAAACGTTTCCCCTGTCTTTGGGTAGAGCCGGCTGCTGGTTTTAAATTTTGTAAACTCATCTCTAAGATTGTGTAGTTTTAACCAAATGTTTTACTTTACTGATCATTCCAAGAATGTTGGGAGTAGCCTCGTGTGTGACCTCTCTTCCAATCCCTCTTAAACCCAATGCTTCAAGGGTTCTTTTTTGGGACTGCATTCTATTAATACTGCTTTTGACTTGAGTAACTTTTATCTTGGCCATGATCTTAATTTTTATCCGTTAAAAACTTTTTCCAAACTAATTCCTCTCTGCTTTGCAATTGTTTGGGGGCTTCTCAATTGAAGAAGCGCATCAAATGTCGCTTTAACCACGTTGTGGGGATTTGAAGACCCCTGTGATTTTGACAATACATTATGAACACCTACTGCTTCAAGTACAGCACGAACGGCTCCACCTGCAATAACTCCTGTACCTTCAGAGGCAGGCTTCAAAAAAACCCTGGCTCCACCGTATTTGCCTTTTTGCTCGTGTGGCAAGGTTCCTTTGGCAATTGGAATACGAACTAAATTCTTCTTAGCGTCTTCAACAGCTTTGGCGATTGCCTCGGAAACTTCTTTGGACTTTCCAAGTCCCTGACCTATTACACCATTTTCATCTCCCACCACAACGATAGCAGAAAATCCAAATGCACGACCTCCTTTAGTCACTTTGGTTACACGTTGAACGCCTACCAAACGGTCTTTTAAATCTAAACCCGCTGGTTTTACCATTTCAACATTTTTATAATCTTGATACATATATATTATTTAGAAATTTAATCCTGCTTCACGAGCACCATCAGCCAGTGACTTGACCCTACCGTGATACAAATAACCACTTCTATCAAAACGAGTGGAGGTCACACCAACTTTTTTAGCACGCTCTCCAATCAATTTTCCAACCAACTGAGCCTCAGCTACTTTATTATCAGCTTTCGCATTTACAACTTCTTCATCTCTAGAGGAAGCAGCGGCAATCGTCTTTCCATTTGTATCGTCAATGACTTGTGCATATATTTCCTTATTACTGCGATAAATAGACAAACGAGGCTTTTCGGGAGTCCCCTGAATGATTTTTCTGATCCTGAAATGGATTCTATTTCTTCTTGCTGATTTTGTTAATCCCATAACTATTTAATTATGCAGATTTACCTGCTTTTCTTCTAATTTGTTCTCCTACAAACTTCACTCC
>JAYPMF010000164.1:0-3091 GCA_038129785.1 Flavobacteriaceae bacterium | reverse complement strand
CAGGCTTTTGCGTGGCTGTGTAGCTGTGCACTGTTGTCATTAATCCCTCTGCAATTCCAAAATTCTCAAGAACAACCTTAACCATAGGGGCTAGACAGTTGGTGGTACAGGAGGCGTTAGATACGATATGATCATCCGCACTCAACTCTTCATCATTGACTCCAAGAACGATCGTTTTCACATCCCCCTTTGCAGGAGCGGAAATGATGACTTTTTTAGCACCTGCTTGTATGTGGCCTTCGGCAGCCTCTTTTTGAACAAAAAGCCCAGTAGATTCTATAACAACATCAACCCCAAGTTCACCCCATGGCAAAGCTGATGGCCCTTCGCGAACAGCAAGGCATTTGATAGTATTTCCATTAACTACCAAGCTATCTTCAGTAGGAGCCTCCACTGTACCTGAAAAACGTCCCTGCGTGGAGTCATACTTGAGGAGATAGGCAAGGTTGTCAGAGGGTACCAAGTCGTTTATCGCAACGACTTCAAACTCGTTACCGAGTAATCCTTGATCAACAAGGGCGCGAAACACAAGGCGACCAATACGCCCAAAACCATTAATACCAATTTTTGTAGCCATTATAATATTGAGTTAAATAATCTTTTATCCTGAATTGAATAATTAGACAGAAATAGCAAGGTAAATGGAATTACCTGGCTAAAAAGTTATTGAAGCTTTATTTTTTAATCTAGAAGCTCACAGAACTCTTCTGTTTCTTTAAGCACTTCTGTACACTGATCAGACAATGTCTGAACATGCTCTGAGGTAAGATTTAGTCTGTGAAAAAGAGCATCCGAGGGCATTTCCGGGGTATTATGCCCACTATTGCCAAACTTGTGGTGTTGCGCCAACCAATTGGCGACGATGATGATATCAATAAGTGTATTAGCATCTGATGATGGTACACCTCTTCTTCGGTCAATTTGATTCTCATGATGCCACATAACCACACTTTCCATCCATGCGGACAAACCCCAGTTTTTACAGAGCAAATAACCAAGATAATCGTGGCGTACGCTCTGATTGACTAATTCGGCTTTAAAGAAGCTAATGTCTTTGGATTGAGCCAGCTTGGTGTCCTTGATGAAATATTCAGTATTATCAACTTCATCTAATTTAAATCGAGCAACCTTTCCGATGTCATGAACCAAACCGCAAGTATAGGCAGTCTCGTGCCAGGGTTTGCCCAAAGATTTTGCTATTTCTCTAGCTATTGAACCGACCCCTAAACTATGCTTCCAAAGACCAGCAAGGCTGAAGTCATCCTCTTTATTTCCACCGAAAAGTTTAAAAACTGAATTATTCAGGACTACATCTTTAACTTTATCAAAACCTACTGTACCGATGGCTTGATTTACATCTCTAACTCTTTCGCCTGCACCCCTAAAGAAGGTGGTATTGGAAACCCTGAGAATCTTAGCTGCCATAGTTTGATCACCACGAACAACATCTTCCACGGCCATTGTTGAGGAATTTGGGTTTTCCAAAATATTTGTAAGTTCATTGACAATCGTGGGTAATGTAGGGAGGTCACGTTGTATTTGAGAGATCAAGTAATCGTAGTTGATTGCAGACATTGATTTTCAGTTGGTTAGTCTTAGTAAAGAAATTTGCAAAAAGTGTGCCAAAAATGAAATAGGATTGATCCAGATCATTTAATACTCATTTCCGTACATTAATTTCCTAAAAAGAGCAAAATAAAAAACACAAAAAATTGCACAAAACAACAGAAAGTAATAACGCAAATCTACACTTTTTAGTCTTTCTGTTGGCAAAGAGATTTCAAAAACACCTGCACCTCTAAAATAAATACTATTTAGCTGATCTCTTAGCACATCCTTTATCACTCCACGATGAGAAATCCAGCCAGACCACCCCGCATTACCACATCTTAATACTGGCATCCCAGTCTCCAGGGCTCGAAAAACAGAATGGGCTGCATGCTGCTCAGCACAACCCTCCTCCCCAAACCACGCATCATTCGTTGTAACAAAAATAGAGGCATTTTTTTCTTTGGGTAACGATGTCATTAAATTGGGAAATATATCCTCATAACAAATAAATGAGAAAATATTGAATGATTGATTTTGATTATTTGAAAAAGAGTAATTTTTGTGTTCAGCACCAGGACTAAAATCGCCCACTGGACCGACTAATTTCCGAAAACCTGACAAGAGATTGAAAGGGAAAGGGATATATTCTCCAAACGGAACCAAGATTTGCTTTGAATAAAACCCTTCTTGCATTCCACTGGTGGGAGAAACTTTTACAACACTGTTATAACTTGATTTTGAATCCCTTGTAATCGCCCCAATCAACAATGGTATTTCTATATCTGCTGATAGATGCTCAACCCACTGACGATCCTCATTAACTGCATATGGAGTGGAAGCTTCCGGCCAAACTATCAGGTCGGGTTTCTGCAAAGCAAGCAAACGGGTTTGATTAATCAATATCTGCTTATTTTTTTCAGCATTGGATGAAATCCATTTGTCAATGAGATAAGGTTGGCAAACTCCCACCCTAAATTTGGTTGATTCGCTTTTACCTGTTGCAGATTCTGAGTACTGATTATTGAACAATATAGGTGTCAGCATTATTAAAAAAAAAGCCAAACATAAATAAAACTCAGGGCAGAGATTTGAGAAATAAGTTTGTCGAACTTCCCTCCTTCTTCTTACCAGCAAGTTGTGCAAATAAGAGGCAATGCTTAGATTGAAGAAAATAAGAAAGAAAGAAACAATCCACGCACCAAATAAGGGAACCAATTGTAAGATTGCTGGTCTTTCCCACTGACTGACTGAGAGTGGGCACCATGGAAAACCAAATGGGAAAAGACTCCTGCTCCACTCAATTACTACCCAGAATGAAGATAAAACAATAATTACTGTAAGCCGTTGGTGCAGTTTACCACTCGCACCAGTCTTCACCAACTTAGACGCAGCAACAAACCAAGCAAGGTGGTATAGAGATACGAGAAAAGATGTTAAAATCAACCCTGGTACTGTCACATGCCTCATCCAAAACAAGAGGGAAATTTGTATGGCCTTTATTGCTATGCTGTTTTTTTGCCGCCTTTATTTCAGAGGGGAC
>JAYPMF010000163.1:0-3246 GCA_038129785.1 Flavobacteriaceae bacterium | reverse complement strand
TCTTAAATTATTAGAATCAAAATCTCCTTTTGAAGAATTTCCTTTTTTTGCTTTACTTTTTATTCCACTATTTTTATTCTTTTTTAAAGAATCAATTAATAAAAAAAGAACCTCATTTAGAGACCTTAGTCACCTACTTCCACCATTTATACTGATCTTGTTAAAAAAAGTTGATATGATCCCAGATCAAGCAAGTAGAGTCATATTTTTTCTTTATTCGATTCTTTATTGGTTTATTATACTATTTCAGATATTAAAGTATTATAAGAGCTCACTAATGAAATACTCTTTGAATAGGATAAATTTTAGATGGTTAATTCTAATTTTTTCAAATGTTACCCTAATAATGTTTTTTTTAAATTACATGGTTATCTATTGGGATTTAAATAAATCTGATATTTCACTATCAAACTTTTACAGGGGAAGTTCAATAGCATGGGTTATTGCATTAGTATATTTATTTTATAATCCGGTAATTATTTATGGTAGAAATTATTTGTTAAATCAGCTTTCGATTAGGACAAAATTGTACGATCCATGGAGTTATAAACCGTTAATTAAAATAGATAGTAGAGAGGTGGGTTTATACAAAAAATTAAAAACAATAATACCAGAGCTCATATACAAGACGAAAATACTTGAACAGGACTTTAGCTTTTTAGGTACTGAGGACAAAGACTCAAAATCATTATCTAATAAACTAAATATTCCAAATACTCATTTAAAAATACTTTTCAAATATCATTGTAAACTCTCGCTCCATGAATATTTTAATTTGCTTAAAATTTCTCATTCGATAGAACTGATGAGACAGGGCTTTTTAAAGAATCAAACAATAGAATCATTGTCAAATAAATGCTTTTTTGATTCCAGAATAACGTTCTATAAGAATTTCAAAAAGTTCACTGGAGTAAGTCCCTCTGAATTCTCATAAGTAAGTTTACACTCTAGAAACAATACTCATCCCCAACAGCATATTGGTCATATACTTCTTTAGAAACTTTTCCTGATGCATATTGAGAAGCAAAACCAGTTCCTCCAATATTATTGGCTTGAGAGTTTGGAAGAAAATTTGAGCGAAAATAAAAATAATAGTTTCCATTTACCTCGTCTTTATCCCTTATAATCTCACACTCCTGCTCACTGTTACATGAAAGGGTAAATAAAATAATTAAAATTGTCGTGATAATTTTCATGGCCAATTTTTACAAAGTTAGTAAATTGAAATTCGATACAACTATACAAAAATTCAAGACTACTAAAGACAAGAATGAAAAACAAAACTACAGACAGTCTACAATTCGGTGAAGGTAATTTTCTCAGAGCTTTTGTAGATTTTTGTCTGCAAAGCCTCAATGAAAAAACATCTTTTTCAGGTAAAGTTAACATAGTACAACCCCTTCCAAACGGAGTGATAGAACAGCTAAAGAACCAAAATGGAAAATATCATCTGTTTCAAGAAGGAGTGATGGCGGGTGAAAATATAAGATTGGGGCAGCAGATCAACTGTATCGACCAGATGATAAATCCTTACCAAGAATTCAGTAATTTCTTAAAACTTGCTGAAAATGAAAATTTAACTTTTGTTTTTTCAAACACCACCGAGGCTGGAATTATGCTAGATCATAAAGATCAATTCAATAACACGCCAGCACTTTCATTCCCAGGTAAACTTACTCAGTTACTCTATCACAGATACAAAACATTCAATGGCGATAATTCTAAGGCACTTCATATAATACCTTGCGAACTAATTGAAAAAAATGGGGACAAACTCAGAGAAATCGTATTAGAACTGTGCGATATCTGGCAGTTGGAAAACAAATTCAAATCATGGATTGAACAAAACCATTTTTACAATACTTTGGTCGATAGGATCGTGCCTGGTTTTCCCAAAAACGATGTGGAATTTTACCAAAAAAACCTTCCCTTTAATGACCAACTAATAGTTACCTGTGAACCCTTTTTCCTCTGGGTTATTGAAGGAAATACCAAACTACTTGATATTTTTCCCGTAAATCAATTAAAAAATATAGATGTTAAAATTGTTCATGACCTAGGCGTCTATAGAACTAGAAAAGTGAGAATTCTAAATGGTAGCCACACCACACTTGTACCTGTTGGATTATTAAACGGAACCTCAACTGTATCTGAATCTCTCAAAGACAATTTTTTAAAAACTTTCCTGTTTGAAACACTTTTTAATGAAATCATTCCAAGTGTAGATTTTGATAAAAAAGAATTAGAAAATTACGCCCATTCCGTTTTGGAACGTTTTTCCAATCCTTTCATTATTCACCAATTGGAATCTATTTCTTTAAATTCTATCTCAAAATTTAAAGTTAGAGTCTTGCCCAGTTTACTTTCATATTTCAAAAAAGAAGGAAAAGTTCCAAAAAATCTCACTTTTGCCATGGCTGCACTTATATATTTCTATGGTAAAGAAGTTTCAAAACATACCTACTCAATAAAAGATGATCCTAAAAACATCACTTTTTTTAATCAACTTTGGAAAGATAATAATATCGAAAAAGTGGTTTTAGAAACTCTTTCCAACACTGCCCTATGGGGTCAAAACTTAGCCCAGATTAGCCCCCTAAAAGACAATCTTACCCAAGCCCTGAATACAATAGTATCCCAAGATAAAATAAGTGACGCACATCGTATTTTTCAAAACCTTCAGTCATGAGTAAAGCCATTAAAATTAATCCACAAGACAATATGATTGTTGCCCTTGAAAATCTTAAAAAAGGGGAAGTAATTGAAATTGAGAAGGAGCAAATCACCTTAGTGGAAGACATTCAACAAAAACATAAATTCACACAAAACCCCATGAAAAAAGGTGGCCGACTGGTGATGTATGGTGTGAAAGTTGGCATTGCCAACCAAGAAATTCCAAAAGGTGCTGCTCTGACTACAAACAATATGAACAATGCTTTCAATAATGATATCAGCTTCGATAACGTTGGAAAAATAGTATCCCAAAACCAGAACAAAACTGAAAAATATTTTATGGGATACCCTCGCAAAGATGGGACCGTTGGAACCCAAAATATCTGGCTTTTTTTTCCTCTTGTTTTTTGCGAAAATAAAAACGTAGAACTTCTCAAAACCATATTCGAACGAGAATTCTATCCCGACAAATTATCTGAGCACCAACATTTCTTAAGAACTCTGATTCATGGAAAAACAGAAACCGTCCAAGTCCCTAAACCCAGTAATCCCTTTCCCAATGTTGAAGTAAGA
>JAYPMF010000162.1:0-3267 GCA_038129785.1 Flavobacteriaceae bacterium | reverse complement strand
TATCTTTTAATTTATGTTTTCTCCCCTATACTTTAAACTGTTTTTTGGCCAAAAAAAAAAAGTAAAAGACTAAGTAAATAAATAAAGGCTTTCAAAAATTCTATTGTGTTTGGATCTTGAAATTTAAGTATTTTTTTCTGCCAATAATGCCATTGAGTAATTCGAATGGAAGTTCGAGGAACTTTTTTGTTTCTAGTGTTTTGATTTCTATATTTTTCTCACTGTACGGATCAATTTTGAAAATGGTACCATCTTGATGGAAAGTAAAGGGTCCGGTATATCTTAGGTGGAGGATATTGGCGGAGTGATTTTTCAAAACGACTTTTGCGATCAATTCGTCTTCTTCGTAGGTTGGGTGGGAGGCACTGAGATTTGCTTTAACCACCTCAAACAGATGTTCTTCCTTTCCTATCATTAGTTCTTTGAACCAAACCATTGTTTTGCCCTCAAATAGCGCATTTTTGACTTCTTCAGGACTATTATTTTTGGATAAAACAAATGTCATGGGCCTGTGACCACCATCAGGGATATCAAAATCCCAAGCGGTCAATTTGTGGACATCTGAGGTACCAACCATGGTAAGATTGTTTTCTAATGCGATTTCAATGGCTTCCTCTGAGAGTGTTGTGAAGTTGACCACCTCGATCCCGTGAAGTAGTTTTCTTTCAATGAGTTCTATATGCATAGGATCAAGTTTAGCTATTCCGTCTTTACGTTGGGCTTCCCAATTGGGGTGATTCCAAAAAACAAATCCGTTTTGACGGTTGGCCTCTATGATACCGGCAGTAGGGTCATCAGGGAATAAAAGCTTGTTGGCATCTTTAATAAATACTGCATTGATATGCCCGGGGGGCATGGATCTTGTGATCTCTGCACCTCTGATCACTGTAAGTTTTGATTTTTCGGCTGCTCCCTCGGCAATATCATAGGATCGGTTTCTATCGGGATTGGGAAGATCTTTACGGTGGGGCTGATACTCCAGATGATCTGTAATAGAGATCAAATCCAGTCCTTCTTTTAGCGCCTCCTCCACTCTAATATTTGGCCAAACAGAGCCATCGGAAAAGGTAGTGTGTATGTGTAGATCTGTACTGACAATTGATTGACCCATAGGGGCCACAAAAAGTGGTTGATCTTGTGCGCATATCCACAATGGAGATATTAAAATCAACAAGAGAAATGCTCTAGAAGTAATTTTTACAATAATAGATTTATTTTCCATTTATTAAAATCATAGAAGAGGGTTTTGGATCGAGGTATCTAGAACTTCTATGTTATCATCTTCCATTATGTCAGAATCTCTGAAATTTATTTATATACCTCTTCACAATAACTGTTGAATTCTTTTTAAAAGATAATAATTTTTTTTTTTTAATACTGTAGTTATTTACATGACAAATTTTATAATGATCAATGTCCATTTTCATTCATTAATTTTTACCCTAATCAACACAATTATTATTAATTAAATTAAAAATAATATCAACTTTAGGATTTATTGAAAATATGTTTTTAACAAACGGCTGGCCTTAACGACCAAAGTCATCTTGAAGTCTTACTATGTCCTCCTCATTGGAGGGGTTAGTGGGATCGGTATGTTGCCAGATTTCAGCAACCATAGCTTGTTTCTGTAGGCCAATAAGTCGGTGTCGCTCTCCTTGGTTAAGCCTTACTTGATCCCCTTCATTTAGTGTTAAAATGGGTTTTTGGTCATTATCATTGGATCGGATAATGCCAACGGTTCCTCGATAGACGCGCCAAATTTCAGCCCTTCGGTGGTGATATTGCCATGAGAGTCTTGCTTTTGGATTGACAATAAGTATTTTTGGGCTGAGTTTTCCACCAATTTTTAGGCTATCAATGGGTATACCATCAAAAAATTGATTGGCAAATTTTTGCGATTGGGCTTCATCGATAACCAAGAAGCCTCCCCAAGGACGTTCAAAATCGTAATCCATGATTTTGTAGCCAAAGGACTCTATGTGTTTTTTGACTTTAATGAATTGATTGGACTGATTCATGCAATAACAAAACAACAGGAATAGCAATTTGCTATTCCTGTTTAGATAGGGTATTAGATTTGAAACATTAAATGGGAAGTTCCCAACCTTTTCGGTATTTTTTGCTCACAAAGGCATTGGCTTCCTCTAGATTTTTGATTTTCATGTTTTCGCCATCCCAAATTAGCTTTTTTCTACCGTAATATTTAATGATTTTTCTACCGTTTTTTCGAGTTCCAACGACCTTTCTAAGGTCTCTACTGCGAAGGGCGAGGTTCCCCATAATGACTGTTTCAGTGAATGGTCCAGAATAATCAAATGAAGAAGTTAAATTTTTATATTCGGTGCTATTGAATCCGGCTTTGCATGCCTCGGTCCAAGCTGCAGCATGAACATCATTTACATTGGGTTGTTTACTTGTATCAAAAACTACGGGATCCTCACCTTTAATGTACAAGGTCGGATTATTGGCATAAATTTCTGAAGTGATCACCCCTTTAGCTCCCAGCATCATGATACCACTTGAATTACCCATGTCGTAATTCATGATGAATTCATCTTGTATTTCTTCAGGAATAGTGGGTGTGAGTCCTCCGTCCATCCATATGAGTTTGATTCCATCTTTGTTGTGTGGAGAGTTTTTGTATTCCAGAGTAACCATTGATGAAATGGGACATCCCTCTGGGGTATATTCTGGGGTCCACATTTTCTTAAATACGTTGGTTGCTGTACATTCTACACTACTGGGGTAGCCCAACTTTAATGTTTTGTAAGGTGCGTCCAGGGTATGGCACCCAATATCACCTAGTGCACCGGTTCCATATTCCCAAAAGCCTCTCCAATCGAATGGGTGTAACCCTGGTGAATAGGGCTTTGATTTGGCAGTTCCCAACCATAAATCCCAGTTCAATGAATCGGGTTTTTTGGCCACGTTTGCACTAGGATGGTTTACTCCTTGCGGCCATACGGGGCGATTAGTCCAAGCATATATAGTGTGAACTTTTCCAATTTTATTATTATCAATCCATTCTTGAATTTTGGGAACTCCAATACTGGATCCACCTTGATTCCCCATTTGGGTAACAACTTTGTTTTTTTCCGCGGTTTTTGCTAGAAGTCTTGCTTCGGCAATGGTATGGGTTAGGGGTTTTTGTACGTATACATGAATCCCCCTGTTCATGCAATCATATGCAATTTTTGCATGATTGTGGTCAGGAGTAGAGATGGTTAGTGCATCAATATGCTTTTCTTTATCTAACATTTCTCT
>JAYPMF010000161.1:0-3269 GCA_038129785.1 Flavobacteriaceae bacterium | reverse complement strand
CTACCACTGATGGCTCTTCAACAGCCATTGGGATCAAATAATCCTTACCATTAACTAGAAAGTTTGTTGCTATTCCTAATGGTAATTCAAATCGTCCAACTACATTTTCGATCATTCCATCAGCTATTTTTAAAGGCAGCGATCCCTCGCCTTTTAAATCGTTCAGAAGGTCTTGGTTACAATTTATAGCTTTACTAACCGCCTCTAATCTTTGCTGCGGTGATAAATTTCGCATGTTTTTTATATTTGAAGAATTTGTGCTCATTTTATTACCAATTTAACTTTTTTGTAGATTAGGCATAAATGCGTTTTATTTGAAAATAAAAATGTTTTAATCCCGCAATCACAGACGAATTTCATAACGATTTCGTGAAAGTTTGAGCAAAAGCTGAATAGAGACCAAAAGGGCCTGAAAATTAAAACAAGTTTTCTTGACTTAGATTTGCTTATGTTGTTTTTGCGATGTAGAAAGCCGCCAATACAAATTTGAGTTAATTAGAATGATCAATAATTCTCTTATAGAGTTAAAAAAATTACTAACCAGCATGGAAGAAGACTTTGGGCTCAACCAACTATCAGAGGTTGAAAAAAACGTTTTCTACGCTGTGAAAGATTTGGAAAAAGAATACGGCGCGGCAAAAACTGGAGATCTACTAAGCCATAATTTTACTTCTAGAATGAGTAGAATTTCAGTTTTCAGAAGCTTAAAAGCCCTCGAGAAACTGCAAAAAATAGAACGGAAATCTTCAAAGCGTGGTGAATATATTTCATCTTCTGGCGGTTAGATTAAAAGTCGACACTTCAGCGCAAAAAATAAATTGAAAAAAGAAAGTGTTTCATTATGGGAAAGTGGTCAGTTGAAGCCTTCCTAGTTTTTATAGGATATACAGCTGCTTACACTTTTACTCTTGGATTTATATATCCAATGCAAAAGATTCTATTACCTGAAAACTCTCTAATGGCTTCTCTGCTATTTCTGCCCCACGGTGTTAGAGCACTTTCATTCTTCCTTTTTGGATTAAGAGCGGTATTTTATCTTTTACCTGCCCACTATGCCATGTGGTATATTACCGTCCATGGGGCTGATATTGGTTTGGATATTTTTTCACCATTGGTGAGTGTTCTAGGCTGTTCAATAGGGTATCTATTATTTTTACTTTTAAGGAAATACTTACCCCATAGAGTTTATGATAAAGGCTACATTTTAGTGATGTTAATAGTCATCTTTTCAGCATTTTTTAACAGTCTTGGGTTATCACGATTACATTTTTCGCTGAATGATTTAGAACATTTATTATCCTATTTTTGGGGAGATGTTTTCGGAGGCCTAATTTTCTTAATTTTAGCAATGTATATTTGGCGTATTTTGAAAAACACAAAATTTGATTGAATGGGTGCGAGGTCAGGTTAAAATTGACTTTAAGTGTTAATTGAAGTCCAAAAACTCTTATAGGAAAATTATGTTAGAACAAAACCGATCGTTGTATCTTAGATATGCAGACACACTGCGTCACCCCAACGATTTCTCTAAGGCAATCTCTGAGTTTTTTGCCCCAGAAGCTAATATTAACGTTGTTCATCCTTTCAACTCGTTGACAGGAGCAAACGCCTATATTTCCAGCTTTGTTATTCCTTTTCAGCATTCATTTAAAGGACTTTACAGACGTGATGATATTTTTATGGCTGGAAGTTTTGAGGGACAAGACTGGGTTAGTTCAACAGGCTATTACGTTGGGCACTTTGAACAAGACTGGATTGGACTGAAAGCAACGAATACTTTATGTTATTTGCGTTATGGCGAATTTCACCGCATTGAAGGCAATCAAGCCGTTGAGAGCTATATTTTTCTCGACATCCCTGAACTTATGATTGCTTGTAAGCAATGGCCGTTGGGAATGGGGCCCGGACATTCACGTGGCTACACCGGCTTAATACAAGGACCCGCACCACAAGACGGTTTACTCAAGAAGGACACTGATCCAACCGAAGCACAAAAAAGTTATCAAATTGTGACTGACATGCTTAATCAATTAGCAACTCAGGATGAAGCTTGGCGTCCGTATTGGCATAAGAACATGATGTGGTATGGACCAGGAGCTTTCGGTTCTTTCGTTGGAATAGATGAGTTTGCTTCTTTTCAAGTGCCTTTCGAGTCTCAATTTGAAGGGTGGTCAGGCGGAACAAAAAACAACGGACTTACCAAACATTTTACAAGGTTTGGTGATAGTAATTACACCTGCTCAGGTGGATGGCCTTCCCTAACTGGTATACATGTTAAACCGTTTCTAGGACAAAGCCCAACCAATGAACGAGTTTTTATGCGGGTCTGTGATTGGTGGCGGCGCGAAAATGAGCTTCTCGTTGAAAACTGGGTTTTTGTTGACGTCCCACATGTTTTGTTACAGCTAGGCTATAATCCATTACCCATCGTGGAAAAGTAATGCAAAAATTGAAAACCTATGGAGGATAATTATGAGCTATGTAAGAATGAACTATTTTGAATACATATCGGAACAAGCTGCTGATGAACTAGAAGCTCACTACGTGCAAAATGCACCTGATAATTTCCCAGATGCCACAGCACTAGTTTTTTTGAGGACAGGACCAAAAACAGCATCATTGACATCTGTTTATCCAGACAAAGCCACCTTCGAAAAGGCAGCCGCTCAGCGCAAAAAGGGTATAGCCGGTGTTGCGGATAAAATCAAAGATGTTCGTTTAGAAGAAGGCCAAGCTGCTTTAGCCTTGATCAGATAATGTTTCCTCAACATTTCGTCTAAAACAAAACGCCCAGCGTGATGTTCGCTAAGCCTTTGATCACACCATGATTTTTTCATAAATCATGAAGTAATCCTTTTTATCTTTTGTATTACTTAATACGATCCCAAATCCATTCGTGGCAATAATACATAATTGAGCCAGCAGGTATACTGGCGAGGCTTAATCCTAGTGTGTACCAATAATCACCACCTGTAAAAAATGCGTAGCTCATAAACCAGATTATTCCTAATATTTGCCAGGTACAGGTTTTAAAAATACGTCTATAATTCAAATTTCTCATACTAAATATTTTTCTGATTGATAAAATAAATTAAAGGGTCATTGCTTTATTTAACATTAAAATATCTTCGATTATAATGGTGTCCCGGACTAATGGATAATAACCATCTGCCCCAAATTGACGCCGCTGAAAGCTTGCTTGAATAGAAAAAACAAGTTTTTCACTATCTGGACTATAAGTTTCCAAAACGGTCACTACTAATTTTACT
>JAYPMF010000160.1:0-3271 GCA_038129785.1 Flavobacteriaceae bacterium | reverse complement strand
TACTTTTATGTTTCTTCAAAAAAACATTTAAAATTTGATTATAAAACAAAAGCTTTTGAGACAAAAGGAGTTGTAAACTTATTTCATTCGGAACATAAAGAGTCTTTCATAAAAATAGTAAATAAAACAAAGAAAGTAATCGCATCTGGTCACCTCAAAAAATTGGTGGTTGCAAGAAAGATAACCAAAAGCGGTGGGTTAGATGCTTTGCAATTATTTACCAATTTATTGACGCTTTATCCTCAAGCAATGGTTTATTTTTGGCATCATCCTAAAGCTGAGACATGGGTTGGCGCAAGTCCTGAAAACCTTTTTTCTCTTCATTCGGGTCAACTGACCACTATGGCACTGGCAGGAACTTTACCCTATCACCCCAGCGAGAAATATAATTGGGGAGATAAAGAGAGGAAAGAACAGGCATGGGTGAGAGATACTTTACAAAGTGATTTGAAAGCCATTTTTCCATCGGTAGCGGTAAATTGTTCCCAGACATTTACTAGGAGGGCGGGTAATTTAGTTCATTTGTGTAATGAATTTTCACTTGAAGTAGAGCAGGTCAATATGACAGCATTGTTAAAAAAGTTACATCCTTCACCGGCTGTTGGGGGTATCCCCGTTGACCTGGGAATGAGTTTTCTCAAAGAAAACGAAAACCTAGATCGAGGCTATTACACTGGTTTTTTTGGTCCTGTAAACGGAGAAGATCAAATTGATTTGTTTGTGAATCTTCGTTGTGCCCGAATTATTTCACAAGACTTACAATTGTATGTAGGCGCAGGAATTACCCAAGACAGTGATCCTGAAAAAGAGTGGGAGGAAACCCAAAATAAAGCCAAAACCTTATTGGCTGCACTTTGATATTTTTGAGGGATCATTCCCCTAGGGTTTTGTATTTTTGTAGTGAGATGAAAATGAAAAACTCAGGGAGCACATCGATTAAATTTCCAGAGATTCCAATAGCCCAGACCATTGTCAAGTTTTGTGAAATAAAGTGTATACGACATATAGTCATTTGTCCGGGTTCAAGAAATGCTCCTCTGACCAATGGTTTTACTGAAAACCCTTTCTTTAAGACCTATAGTATTGTTGATGAGCGTTCTGCAGCTTTTTTTGCCATGGGAATGGCACAGCAACTTACAACTCCTAGCGCAGTGGTTTGTACCTCGGGTTCAGCTCTTCTGAATTTTTATCCTGCCGTTGCTGAAGCTTTTTATAGTAATATTCCACTAGTCATTATTTCTGCCGATCGCATGCCTTACAGCATTGATATTGGAGATGGACAAACCATTCAACAGAAAGGTGTCTTTGAACCCCACTTGGTAGATTTTACATATCTGAGTCCGGATGTGAGTCATGCCACCGCGACTTTATTGGAGAATCCAAATCAAAAACTTATTCCCAAAAAATCTAACCAAAAACAAATCGAAACCAAACAAAAGAAAATCCAAAAGTCCAACGAGGAACAAATCAATAGGGTTTTAAGCCGAGCAATTCAAAAAAGTGGTCCCGTTCACTTAAATATACCCATGGAAGAACCATTGTATGGGATGACCACCTCCCCGTTGAAAATCTCCCAAATGATTACACCTGAGATCTCCAATTCTGAGCTTGATTTTGAAGTATTCAAAAAAAAATGGCAGCAGGTTAAGAAAAAAATGGTCTTAGTTGGTGTAAACGACCCCGATAATATTGATAAAGAGTGGTTAGATATAATAGACGCTGATCCCTCGGTGATAATGTTTACCGAGACCACCTCCAATCTGCGAATGCCCAATGCTATTAATTCGATTGATTCATTGATTGCCCCGTTGGAAAATGCCAACACAGATTTTTTTAAAATCTTACAACCCGAAATTTTATTGACTTTTGGAGGAATGGTGGTTTCAAAAAAGATAAAAAAAATATTGAGAGATTTTTCTCCTAAGGAACATTGGCATGTAGATCCTTACAGGGCTTTTGATACTTATTATAGTTTGACGCAACATTTTTCCATGACGGTAAATACTTTTTTCTCTCAATTGTTTAAAGATTACTCCAAGGGGAAGAGCAGTTATAAGTCTTTGATTTTAGGTCAGTATAGCGCTCAACTTAATTTGGGAAGTGCTTATCTTCGTGATATTCCTTTTTCTGATTTAAAAGCTTTTGAAACTATTTTTTCAAATCTTCCAGAGAGACTTCATCTGCAGCTGGCCAACAGTTCCACAGTAAGCTACGCTCAGCTTTTTGATATGCCTCAGCATGCAGAAGTTTATTGTAATCGTGGAACTAGTGGAATTGACGGATCAACCGCAACTGCTGTTGGCGCAGCAATGATTAATCCTAATCCAGGCTTATTGGTGACTGGAGATCTTAGTTTCTTTTATGACATAAATGGATTGTGGAATGATTATATTCCCTCAAATTTTAGGATTGTTTTGATCAACAATCATGGAGGTGGGATTTTTAGAATTCTTCCTGGGGTAAAAGACAGTCCTATTTACGATACTTATTTTGAAACCATACATAACCGAAATGCACGTCGAATATGTAAGGATTTTGGTTTTCATTATAAAGCAGTAAATACCAATACCGGATTAAAATGGGCATTAAAAAGCTTCTTTAATCCATCGTATAGGCCTAAGCTTTTGGAGATTAAGACCCCTAGAAAGATTAATGACAGTATTTTATTAAATTACTTTAAAGCCATGCAAAAGTCTTAAATTTGAAATCAAATAACAACCTAATTAAAACTCAGCAAGAGCGATTTAAACCGCAAATACAAATTCATTAATGAAAGGAACTGATCAAATATCAGCTTATTATTAAAGATTTAAATAGATGAAAAAAATAAAATGGGAGAGTCTAGCAGATTATAGTGATATTAAATTTGAGTTAAACGAAGGAGTGGCCAAAATTACAATCAATCGCCCCAAGGTTTATAATGCTTTTCGTCCGGAGACCAATATTCAAATGCTTGATGCTATGGAAGTTTGTCGAGAGCGCAATGACATCGATGTAGTGGTTTTAACAGGAGCTGGTGACAAGGCTTTTTGTAGTGGTGGTGATCAAAACGTGAAAGGAGTAGGTGGATATATTGGAGAAGACGGCGTACCCCGATTGAATGTATTGGATTTACATAAACGTATCAGGGAATTGCCTAAACCCGTAGTGGCTATGGTCAATGGTTATGCCATTGGAGGAGGTCATGTTTTGCATGTGGTCTGCGACTTGACCATTGCCAGTGAAAATGCTATTTTTGGACAAACCGGTCCAAAGGTAGGTAGCTTTGACG
>JAYPMF010000159.1:0-3276 GCA_038129785.1 Flavobacteriaceae bacterium | reverse complement strand
GTATCAGCTTCAACATTGTTCTTACAATATGGCTATAAAGCGGTAACTATGGACGATATCGCTGAATACATGCACATCTCCAAAAAAACGATCTATGTCCATTTTAGTGATAAAACTTCTTTGGTTAGATCGGCAGTTTTTCATGTTTTTGAGGAAGTGAAAAACAAAATCATAGCCGTTCAATCTTCAATTGAAAATCCCATCAAAGCCTTGTATGAAATCAAAAAAATAGCGGTAGAAGTTTTGGAGAAAAAAGAAAAGTCTCCCCAATACCAATTACAAAAATATTATCCTGCCATCTACTCAGAAATTAGAAAAAAGGAGCTTTCGGCCTTCGGAGAAACTTTTAAAATGAGTTTGAAAAAAGGAATGGAGTTGGGACTTTTCAGGACTTCTATCGATACCGAATTTATTACACGGATCTACTTCAATGGTTTTGGAGGTTTACGAGATATAGAGTTGTTTCCCCCCAAGGATAACGATATTGATCTGATCATCGGAAAATACATTGACTATCACCTCAGAGCCATTGTTACCCCAAAAGGATTGAATTTTTTAGAAAAATACAATAAAACAAATACTCCATGAAGATTCATTTATTTTTGTTTGTAATCTTACTCATAGGAGTGACTCAAGCCCAAGAACTACCAGAGTCACTTTCGTTGGAAGAAGCCATTGCTTTTGGGTTAACCCACAACCGCTCGATCATCAATGCCGGTCGGGAAATTCAAAAAGCAAAAAAAGAAAAATGGAAAACCATTGCTACGGGACTGCCACAAATCAGCTCTGAGATCAATTATCAAAACTTTTTGGAAATGCCGGTTTCGCTGGTTCCTGCCGAATTTTTTGGAGGAAACCCGGGAGAATTTAGGGAACTCACCTTTGGGACAGAACAAAATATGATCGGAACGTTGAAAATGGAGCAACTCATTTTTGATGGTTCATATTTGGTGGGGCTTCAGGCTACTAAAGTTTACCTCGCCATTTCAGAGAACCTCTTTGAAAAAACAAATTTGGATGTAAAAAAGATGGTCACCAACCTCTATTCCAATGTCCTATTGGCCAAATACAATATTCGGTTTTTGGAGAAAAATAAAGCTTCTTTAGAAAACAACTTCCGAGAAATCCATCAAATGTTTATAAATGGCTTTGAGGAAGAGGAAAGCGTAGAACAAATTCAACTCTCATTGGCCCAAACCAACAGCCAATTGAAATATGCCATAAACCTGCTAAAGATTCAACAAGAGATGCTAAAATTTTTCATTGGCTACCCCATTGGAACCCCTTTAAAACTTTCTAATGAACTGGACGATATTTTCAATGAAGATCTCTACTTCAAATCCCTGCCCAACACAGACAATATTGACAACAATATCGATATCAGAATCGCTGATAACAATGTAAAATCAGAAGCTTTAAAATTAAAACTTGAACAATCCAAAGCACTCCCCAAGGTCAATGCTTTTATCAACCAGACCTACACAGGAAACAGTAATGAATTCACTTTCACCAATAGTTACCAAAAGTGGTATGTATCTTCGCTACTGGGATTAAACGTGAAAATTCCCATATTCAGTTCCTTAGGAAGAAGTGCAAACACACAAAAGGCAAAAATCAGCCTGGATCAGGCCAAAACTCTGCTGGAGGAAACCCAATCCAAAATCAGAATTGATGCGAATGCCGCCTTGAACGAATACCAGCTGGCCATCGACAATTACTATACCGAAAAAGAGAATTTGAGACTGGCTGAGAGAATAGAGCAAAAAAACCAAACCAAATTCTTTGAGGGCATGATCCAAAGTTTTGAACTCCGTATAGCCCAGCTTCAGCTCTATAGCGCTCAAAGTAATTTTGTCAACGCCATTCAAAAAGTGATCACCAATAAGATAGAACTGGAAACCCTACTCAATCAATCTAAAACTGACTAATCCATGAAAAAAATTATAAACACCCTCTACATCATTGCCTTTGCCATTGGCTGCTCCGAAGATCAATCTGTAACCACTTCAGATCTGATCAAAGCAAATAATCTAAATGGTTTAAAGACACAAAAAGAAGTAAAGTTAAAAATCCTCAATGCCTTGAAAGCAGAATTGAATCAAATCAATGATGCTATTTTGAATTTGGATCCCTCCGAAAAACTGGCGCTGATTTCTACATTCAAGGTAAAAACGGAAAATTTTGATCATTATGTAGAAATACAAGCCAACATCAAAACCCGACAAAATGTGCTGCTTTATCCAGAGTACACCGGAACACTCAAAAAGATCTATGTCGAGGAGGGGCAAGAGGTCAAAAAAGGAAAACTCCTGGCACAAATTGACGATGCAGGACTCAAAAATCAATTAGAGCAATTGCAGATTCAAACAGCCCTATCAAAAACAACTTTCGAGCGCACCCAGAGGCTATGGGATCAAAACATAGGTGCTGAAATGCAGTTACTTCAAGCCAAAGCAACTTATGAAAGTCAGTTAAAATCCTTAGCCCAGCTCAAAAAACAGTTACAACGAACCCAGATATTGGCTCCTTTCTCGGGAACCATAGACGAAATTGTGGCCAATACGGGGACCAATTTGTTGCCCGGACAAACCCCGGTGATGAGAATCGTCGATCTCAAAAAAATGTACACTGAAGCAAGCGTGCCAGAACGCTACCTCAGTCAGATCAAAAAAGGAACAACAGCAACTGTAAAGATTCCCATGTTGGATCGAGAGTACCCAACCACCGTGCGTCAAACGGGAAACTTTATCAATCCCAACAACCGTAGTTTTAGGGTGGAAACCCCTCTTCCCAACCCGGACGAAATGATCAAACCCAATTTGAGCTGTAAGTTAAAGATCAACGATTATAGTAACCCGGAAGCACTGATGATCCCGCTGCGTATCATCAAAGAAAATGCTGTTGGCAAAAAATACATTTTCAAATTAACTCCCGATGGTAAAGATCAGGTCTATCGAACTAAGCAGGTATTTATAAAATTGGGTAAAAAGAGTGATCTATGTCATCATGGCCCTCTTTTTCTTTTTAGGTATCCGTTCCTACAGAGTTATGCCTCGCGAAAGTTTCCCCGAGATAAACGACACCCGAATATTTGTCTCTGCAGTATTTCCTGGAAATACCGCCGAGGACATTGAGAGATTAATTGTCGATCCCCTGGAGGACGCCCTCAAAGGGGTATCCAATTTGGTCGATGTTGCCTCCACCTCAGAGGAGGATTTTGCCGTGATCCAATTAGAGTTCGATGAAAATATTCCGCTTGATCTGGCCAAACAAAAA
>JAYPMF010000158.1:0-3291 GCA_038129785.1 Flavobacteriaceae bacterium | reverse complement strand
GCATTAATTAATCGAATGGGATTTAATAATCAAGGCGTTCATGCCGCCATCCCACGACTCCAAAAAAATAAAAACATAATTATCGGAGGCAACATTGGTAAAAATAAAACCACCCCCAATGAAAAGGCCACGGAGGATTACACATATTGTTTTAAGGCACTGTATCCGTATGTGGACTATTTTGTGGTAAATGTTAGTTCACCTAACACCCCAAACCTAAGAGAGCTTCAAGAGAAAAAGCCGCTTACCGATTTATTAAATACCTTACAGAAAATCAACCAAGCAACCGAAAAACCCAAACCCATACTACTTAAAATCTCTCCAGACCTTAACGAAAAGCAATTAATTGACGTAATTGCCATCGTCAAAACCACAAAAACCGCAGGGGTCATTGCCACCAACACAACCCTTGACCGTGAAAACATAAACTCCTCCAATAAGAATGAAATCGGGGGGCTGAGTGGGAGACCACTCACTCAAAAAAGCACTGAGGTGGTCCGTTTTTTGTCTGAGAAAAGTAAAAAAGCGTTTCCTATTATTGGTGTAGGCGGTATTAATGATCCCACAGATGCGATAGAAAAATTTAATGCCGGTGCTGATCTTATACAGCTTTACACCGGTTTTGTTTACAATGGTCCCGCAATAGTAAAACGGATCAATAAAGCATTGATCAGGGAATAATTTCTTTTTAATATCAAATTAATAAAAATGATAACAAATACCCAAAAGCCACCTTATTATGCCGTAATCTTTACCTCTGTTCTTAATCAATCTGATCCAGAGTATTTCAGGATCAACGATCAACTAAGAAAACAAGCTGATAAGTTAAAGGGTTTCCTGGGAGAAGACAGTGCAAGGAATGATTATGGAATATCGGTCAGCTATTGGAGGGACTTGGATACTATAGAGGTATGGCGAAAAAATATTGAACACCGTTTGGCCAAAAAAAAAGGAAAAGAAAGCTTCTACAAAGAGTATAAGATAAGGATCGCTAGGGTAGAGAGGGATTATCATTTTAAAAAAAAATAGGTCACTTCAAGTATTTAAACAAAATAGCTAAAACCCTTTTTAGGATCAATAGTCATTAAGGTCTCGTAGATCAGTCGAATTACGTTTTCTACATCCTCTTGGTGTACCATCTCTACTGTAGTGTGCATGTATCGAAGGGGCAATGAGATCAAGGCTGAAGCCACACCACCATTGCTGTATGCAAAAGCATCGGTATCTGTACCGGTATATCTTGAGGAAGCAAGCCTTTGAAAAGGAATTTTTTGAGCCAAAGCAGTATTTATTATCTGTTCTCTCAGTTTATTTTGCACTGCAGGGGCATAGGAGACCACTGGTCCTTTACCCATTTCGATATACCCTTGTTCCTTTTGGTTGATCATGGGAGTGGTGGTGTCATGACAAACGTCGGTTACGATAGCTACATCGGGTTTAAGGGTTTGGGTGATCATCTCGGCTCCACGGAGTCCTACCTCTTCCTGAACAGCATTAGTTATGTATAACCCAAAAGGTAATTTGACTTTGTTAAGGTGCAACAAACGTCCCACCTCGGCAACAATAAAACCCCCTGCACGGTTATCGATAGCTCTGCAAACGAATTTATTTTTATTGACCACCTGAAAACTGTCAGGATAGGTAATGACACATCCTACATGTACCCCCATTTTTTCGACTTCTTTTTTGTCTTTAGCACCAATGTCTATAAAAATATTATCCAGCTTAGGTGTTTCTTCTTTTCCGCTTTTCCGAGTATGAATGGCGGGCCATCCAAAAACACCCTTAACCATCCCCTTTTTGGTATGAATATTCACCCATTTGGAAGGCGCTATTTGGTGGTCGCTACCGCCGTTACGGATCACGTAAATCAAACCCTTTTCATTAATATAATTGACATACCACGAGATTTCATCAGAGTGTCCTTCAATTACTACTTTGTATGGAGCATCTGGATTGATCACACCCACCGCTGTACCATAGGTATCCGTAATGAAATGATCCACATAGGGTCGTAAGTAATCCATCCAAATTTTTTGCCCCTCCCATTCGTAACCTGTGGGTGAAGGGTTGTTGAGGTAAGTTTCCAAAAATGCCATGGATTTATCGTTTAGGAGTTTCATTTGTGTAAATTTTAGTTGACGTACTATTAATTAATACATTTTGTTTTGATGTGGTGTTTATCTGAGCATTTTATTTTTATTAGTAAGTTTCTATAAATTAGAAAAAAAACGAAATCCAAAAATAAGCATAAGTCCCCAATTTAAAATTTTTATCCCTGCTTTTATTGTTAAATTTGTTATCCATGAAATTACTTGCTTTAACGCCCGTTTTTTTACTTATGGCCTGGAGTAATGCTCAAAACCAAATTACACCTCTGCCTCCTGAGGACTATTTTGTTATTGAAGGGGATACCATCATCCATTCGGAAATTGAACTTAAGGAAGTAGTTTTATTTCAACCTTTACGATTTGAAAACTACGATGAGGCTAAACGATACGTTATCTTAAGAGAGCGTACCTATCGGGTTTATCCCTTTGCAAAAATCGCTGCAGATCGTTTAGAAATTCTTACCACAAGATTGGATCAAATTAAATCTAAAAGGAAAAGAAGGGAATATCTGAAACGTTTGGAAGATTTCATTTACAACGAATTTGAAAAAGAGCTCAAAAAATTGTCGCGTTCTCAGGGCCGCATACTTATCAAGTTGGTTCATCGCCAAACCGGAGAAACCACGCACAATCTTGTCAAGGAGCTGCGAAATGGTTGGCGTGCATTTATATACCAAACTACGGCTTCGTTATTCAAACTCTCCCTAAAAGATAATTATGATCCAGATACGGTTTATGAGGATTATTTGATCGAAGATATACTGCAAAGGGCTTTTTCGGTAGATCGATTGGAGCCACAAGATACTGCATTGGATTACGATCTAGACAGTTTATATAAATTTTGGAAAGAAAACAAACCAAAATTAAGTAACAAAAAAATGCCTAGAGACCGCTGATTACATATTAGTCTAAGATCGAATTCTATTTTTTTTTTGGGCTTAAAATATTTTAAAAAAAAAGGGGAAAAAGATATTGTGTAGAAGAAAAAGGGTTTTATATTTGCACCCGCATCGTAGAAAAGATTTACACATTTTATCTTCGATATTTTAAGTTCATTGATAGACAGAATAAAGAATGACAGCGCGTATCAATAGATACAAAGCGAATTAGAAACCATTTTGAGACAAGTCAATTAGTTGTTGGTTCGTTAATATTATTAAAAAACAACAACGAAGAGTTT
>JAYPMF010000157.1:0-3293 GCA_038129785.1 Flavobacteriaceae bacterium | reverse complement strand
CCATGCTAATGTCAATTTTTCCATAAGAAAAATAGGTGTAAAACATAGTTGCAAATCCCCCAGCTGCAGAGGCCAAAAAAGTATTAACCACCACATCACCGATCAACTCCCAATTGCCCACGGCACCCAAAGTGGATCCGGGGTTAAATCCAAACCAACCAAACCAAAGTATGAATGCCCCAACAGAAGCCAAAGGTAAATTATGACCAGGAATAGTATTGGAATTTCCTTCTTTAGAATATTTCCCAACCCTAGGCCCTAAAACAATGGCTGCGGCTAAAGCAGAAAATCCTCCCATTGCATGAACCGCTGCAGAACCGGCAAAATCATTGAACCCTCTCACAGCCAGCCAGCCATTGGGATTCCAAACCCAGTTAGCAACCAATGGATACATGATTCCACAGAAAAAAACTACCATGATCGCATAGGACCATAATTTCATCCTCTCGGCTAAAGCACCAGATACTATCGAAATAGCTGCAATGGCAAAACCCAGCTGAATGAACCAAAATAACTGATTGGATACTGTGAGTCCTAATCCCAAATCTTCGTCCATAATTCCAAAACCCGATGCAAACCATCCGTTGGAAACCCCATAGGCCACTCCAAACCCTAGGGCAAAAAAGGCAATCCCTCCAAATGTGATGTCAATGATAACCTTGGCAATAATACTCATGGCGTTTTTGGCGCGAATAAAACCGGCTTCCAATAAGGCAAAGCCTGCTTCCATAAAAAAGATAAGGGCGGCACACAAAGCAACCCAAACAGTATTGATTGCATAAACGTGTTCGTTTAATAATTCAGTATAATTTTCCATTGGTTTATTAATTATTGTTTTGTGCAAGTAATATAGACAATAAATCAAAAATGGGTCTTTTGACACAAAAGTTTTATGTCAAATGAGCCAAAAACCAAAGGGTATAATCAATCAAAAAAAAGTGGGAGTATGAGGAGCTCCTAAAAAGAGTGGTTATTCCAAAATTTCATTTTCACCAACCAACATTTCATTGAATTTTAAATCGTCTAATCCCTGTTGATCAAATGGATCTTCAATATATTCTTGAATGTTGTAAAGGGCCATGAAAATAAATCCAATGATTACAGAAAAGAAAAGTGAAACCCCCAATTCTAAAAAATTATTTTTATCAAAACTTGCAAGAATATGTGAGTTGTATACCAAAGGAGAGAGGTATATAAATATCAAGCAATACATTCTTAAAGATATCGGTGTTGCATGAACCTTAAGGGTATTTAATTTTTCTACACATTCAAAAAGTTCATTCTTAACCCTAATAATACTATCCTTCTCTCTTTCGTTGTAATGTTTTTTATAGCTTTCAAGTGTGTAGAAAATTTCTTTGCGTTGTTTTCTGATAACAGTCATGTTAGTTTCTGAAAAATCCGTCAAATGATCCAATACATTTTTTTGCAACTTAAGAAGATCGGAAAAAAAAGCACTGTAATCTTTATTTCCTATGCCATCTACGGCTCTCACAAGATTAGATAATTCAATGATTTTATTCCTAAAACTATTAAACTCTCCAATAGATTCTTGACGTTTTTGATAAGCACTGGTAATGGAAAAAACCAAAGGAAAAACGATAGCAATACTCAATATGGTAAAATCAATATGCAGGCTAAAATTAAATTTGTCATAAAAAAAGTAAATAATCAATGTTTCTATCACAATCAGAAGCATTCGAAAGTTGATGGCAGATGAAATTACTCTCATTTTGATGTTTTTTTGGTTCCTGTTATTTAGAATTCTCGACATTCTCCTTTTAATAAACTCATTATACCAAATGATATTGCCTTAGAAATAAAAAAATCTCAAAAATTCATCTGATTCGCAATATAAATGTAGTTGTGAAAATTAATAATGTGATCAATAATTACTCAGTAAATTTACCAGCTTAAAATTATAAAAAAATCAGAAATTTAATTTTGTCCATTGGGCAACAACATCCCAAGATAATAAGTTGATCCAATGGTATTATGGGGTTAAAGCGATGGGACGTCCGAATGCCTGACCTTTCTTTTGAGGTAATCCTAGTAGCATACGTACCGTTGCAGCTATTTGATTAGTATAAATTTGGCCCTCTCGCTTAAGCTCTCCCAGTGGAACAATTCCCTTTCCAAAAACGATAAACCATGTTTGGTCTGATCCAGCTATTTTTTTGCCATGATTTCTCCAAGTATCAATCGGATCCGTCCCTCTTCCATGATCTGTAGTAATAATGAATATAGTTTTACCACTATAATAATCACTTTTTTGGGTGTAATTCCATAAATCCTCTATTAGCGAATCTGTGTTTTTTGCAGACTTTAAATAGGATTCATAATCACCATTGTGGGCGAAATCGTCTGTTTCCCCATAAGAGATATAAATGAAATCTGGCCGGTGTTTTTCAAGATAAGCTTTTGCAAATTGATGAGTGAAACCATCAAGCCTTACCGAACCCCATGGGCTAGGAATTTGTCTCTGGAGTTCATTGAGTAACTCTTCCTGAGAAGTAAGTGGAAAATCCGTAGAGGGCTCAAAACCGCAATTGGTATAAATACCTGATCTCTCTTGGTTTACGATAGCATCAAAAACATCCCAACTGCCGAAAGCTGCAACTCTAGAGGTGCCGTGTCGTTTTGCAAATTGCTCCAAAACTGTCTCGTTGGGATTGGGAATTTTATCATTGCTATATATATTTTTATCATCTGCCCTACCTGTCAATATCTCATTATAACCGGGATATGAAAACCACATATCATTGGTGAGGTTAACCTTACTCCCCAGTCTGCGATTACCGTGAATCTGTCCCATTTTAATGACATGATTCCATATAAAAGGCATCAATGCCAATCTTCTTTCTTGAGCAGTTGCTCCCCAAGTCCATTTATAGAGCTTGTCAGGATGTTTAACATATTTTTTGTTTTTGACCAGAAGGGAGTCTGCACCAGAGAATAACTCTTGCCATCTCAATCCATCTAGAGTTATCAAAAAAACTTTGTTTTCATCAATATGGCTTTGAGATAAACAGATATGGGTGAAAAGTATAAAAACAATTAAATAGTCAGATATTCTTTTTTGTAACATTTGATGCATCGAAAGTTTTATCAATAAATTCTGATAGATAGATACAATTTAATTGAATTTCAGAAAATTATACCTCCTGTTCGACTTTTATTTTAAAAAAGTCTTTTTGACAGGATTCTTACACCACAGAACACTTTGAATAATTGACTGGTATATTTAAATTGAATATAATTTTGACTGAAAATCTCTAAGGATTTTTAGATAC
>JAYPMF010000156.1:0-3333 GCA_038129785.1 Flavobacteriaceae bacterium | reverse complement strand
GAATTCAGTCCGGGTGCAGTTACGCAAAGTAAATTTTGATCTACTTTCAGTTGCGAAGAAAACAATTGATTCGATCCACTCCTGGACGGAAATAATTCCTTTCTAAACTCCCAACCTGAATCTACTCGCTCAAATACATAAACACTTCCACAATCCACCTCTTGTCCATCACCAAATTCTGCACCTACAAACAGAAGATTGTTTTTGAAAGCAAGGGAATGACCAAATCTGTCTCCTGGAGAAAAGTCGGGGGCAGTGATTTTGGTCTCGTTCCAATCGCCATCATTTTTTTGGTAAATGTAAACTGCACCACTATTTAATCCATCTACCAAATCATGGCCAGGGGCACCCACAAAGAGCACATTTTCATCAAACTCAATATCATAACCGAACTCATCACCGCTTTGTGAACCGCTGGAGAAAATTGTACCATTTTGAGTCATATTTTCCCCCTCTTTATCAAACAGGACTACCTGACCACTGTTATTCGAACCGGCATAGGGTGAACTAATCGCAAGATTTTCACCAGAAACTGCCATGTCCCATCCAAAAAGATCTCCAGAACCTCCTGAAGAGTCAGTTAGTGATTGTGAATAATTCGAGGAAGCAAAACCAGTTTCATTCAAGGCGTATATGTAAACGGCCCCTCTAAAAGAATTCTCGTCAGGTGCTCCGATGAAAAGATTAGCATCGGCCGACAATAAAGAACCTCCAAACTGGGTTCTTCCAGAGCTTGGAGCCTCGACAAAATTACTGGAAGTGTAAGTGGAAGAATTTTTATCAAAAAAATAAACTTTCCCATTTTCCCCTTCCTGACCGGGAGCAGACACAAAAAGATTTAAGTTGCTATCAAAATGAATGTCTGAGCCTAGCATTTCTTCATCTGCTAAAGAGACAGGCATGATAAACTCAAGGTTAGTTTTCTCTTTGATGAAAATTTTGCCTGTGTTCTGGGAGGATTCACCAGAATCAAAATTCGTGTAAAAAAGTTCCCGGGGAGTATTTAAATTTGGAGCAAAATGAATGTAATCTTTTCGATTGGTAAGCCCGTTATTGAAAATTTCATCAATGTTTAAAGGAATTTTGCTTGAGTCATTTGTATCAGTTAAGGTGAGGTTTGAATCAAAACCGGCTGTTTTTTTAAAAATATAGTTATTATTTTCGTAAAGAATGAGATCTGGGGACAGTACATTATCAATATGATACTGATTATCTTCATCACTCCATAAAAAATCATAGTAAAAATTTGCACCTCTTGCCTCTGCTCCCCAAAGAAGCATTATCGCAATCATCCATGTGCAAAATGAGGTGTTGGACTTCTGAATTTTATCCCATACACACATTCCTGCAGATGATAGAGCCATTGATTTGATCAAAACGGGAAAGTTTACCCGATAAAAACCTAACAAAACTTAAAGAAACACACTCCTAAACTTCATACAATATTAGGAGTAAGGCAAAACATTTACCTTTAAAAAGGAAATAAATTGGAAAGTTAAGAAAAAAGAATTTTCTTATTATAATTCCTTCCTGAGAAGGCAAGGTTCAGGAATGCCCTAGCTTTGCAGACTCGCAACTGGGTAATGTTCACCTAGGAGATCTGCCAGAAAATTAGTGGGCTCAAAAGATTCAAATAAAATATGGGAACTTCCATTTTTGTGCAGGACAACTGACACCACATTAATTTCGGGTGTTTTGGGAGGAGCAAATAAAATGTCATCATGGGAAGCATTTTGTTTCGATGCAAAAAGTTCCGGCACCAAGTTGCCTCCCAAATGGTCACTCCTCCCAGTGGCTACATGGCAGGTTCCAAAAATTTTCTCATCCTGAATATCCTTTCCTGAAAAAGGAAGGAGCTGGGTACCAAAGCCTAATTCACCAATAACACCAGTTGCAGGGTCATCTTGAAGTTGCTGATTTCTGGCACTTACGAGTGCTTCATCACCCCTCAGTAAGTCTGAACGAAAAATTGCTCCATCCTTTATATGCATCTCGGCTAGAGTACCGTCAGAAAAACGAAAGGGAAAACTGCCATCTGCACCAGTTGGAACAAAATAGACCTCCCCTGCAGGTAAGTTTGCCACATCTGGTTTGCCTTCAGGACAAAGGCCATGGCTCTTCTGAGCCACCTGTTGATTGCAGTCAATGTTGAGAGTGTAAGTCTTGCCCAAACATTCAAAATTGAGAGTAAAACCATCTGCAAGATCCAGAACTTCCCTGAAGCTTTCTGCCTGCTTGCTTACAAAATTGTAATCGATACTAAGTCCTGAGTTTAAAATGATCTCATTAACACCATGGAGAGTAGCTCCACGGAAATTATGCTTTTTGGCCAATGCAGTAAGGGGTGCGGTTAAGGAAAAATCAGTTATGGCAAGGACGATATCGTATTTTGGGATGTCATTTGCAAAAGATAAAATATTTCCCTCCACATCATAGATTTCATCTTCAGGATCGAGATTACTTCCGCCTGTTTTGTTAAAAGCCAAAAAATCACAGTTTTTAACTCTCAGGGTGCTCATGGAAGAAGAGGTAAGCTGCTTGTAGAACACATCGTACGCAGTTTTTTGTACCGGATAACACTCCTTGTTCAAGAATTCCAGACCAACCAATTCGGAAGCATCATCAAGATCAATTAAGACACAGTAATTCAGGTCAGTGCTTGGAGAACCAAAACAGGTCTTGATGAGACGGTCTAAACAAAAGGTGGGAAAATCAGAAACAGGTGGTGTATACATACAATCAACGAAATGCCTAAAACCAAGTTTCCCAACAAGGAACCTGAGTAAGGAACCCTCTATTAAAATATTTTAATAAAAGGAAAAGAATTACTTATGAATAATTTTTAAAAATTAGAGACGCCATTGAGACTCCGCTGATGAAGACATTTAACGCGGATAATTTTAACACAAAGTCAAAATCGCACTTACTCTCAGCAGCAACCAGTTTCCTGAAACTAAATAACCCAAGGATAATGGTAAAACTTAGCGGCCAAAAGGACTGATTTGCCAAGATGCAAAAAAGTGGGGGGAACAAAATACCCACAAAGAACAAAAAGAGTCCAAATTTTTTTCCGAACAACACAACCGTAGTATTTTTTCTTACCAATTTATCATTCTCAAAATCTCTGTAATTATTCACGACCAACAGGTTATTGATCACCAGACCCAGTGAAAATCCTATGATGGTGACGATGCCTAAATTCTCAGATTCACCAATTGTAAGCAGATGATAGGTCCCAAGAACCGAGCCCAGCCCAAAAAATAAAATAACAAAAACATCCCCCAACCCACGGTATGCAAGAGGAAAAGGACCTCCTGTGTAGCCATAACCAGA
>JAYPMF010000155.1:0-3632 GCA_038129785.1 Flavobacteriaceae bacterium | reverse complement strand
ATTATGCAGATTTACCTGCTTTTCTTCTAATTTGTTCTCCTACAAACTTCACTCCTTTTCCTTTGTAAGGTTCTGGTTTTCTAAATGATCGAATTTTTGCTGCAATATAACCCAACAGCTGTTTATCGTGTGAGGATAGTTTAACGATCGGATTCTTTCCTTTTTCAGATAATGTCTCAACTTTAACTTCGGGAGCAATTTCAAATAAAATATTGTGAGAAAACCCTAGGGCTAGATCCAATTTTTGCCCTTGGTTATTTGCACGGTATCCCACTCCTACCAATTCTAATTCTTTTGTGAATCCTACAGAAACTCCTTCAACCATGTTGTTAACCAAAGAACGATAAAGACCGTGTTTAGCTCGGTGGTCTTTGGAGTCGGAAGGTCGCTTCACTATTAGAATATTATCCTTTAACTCAAAAGCCACATCACTGTAATCTTGAGTCAATTCTCCCAATTTTCCTTTGACAATGATCTTATTCAATTGGATGTCTATATTAACACCTTCGGGAATAATGATTGGATTGTTACCTATTCTGGACATTTTTGTTTTTATTTTTTTTAATAAACGTAACAAAGTAATTCTCCACCCACGTGTTGTTGTGAGGCTTGCTTACCAGTCATAACACCTTTGGAAGTAGAAACGATTGAAATCCCTAATCCATTCAAAATTCTGGGATAATTGTTTGCAGAAGCATACTTTCTCAAACCGGGAGTACTAATTCTTTGTATTTTCTTGATCACAGGCTCTTTAGTGATTTGATCATATTTTAGGGCAATTTTAATATTCCCTTGACGATTTTCAGTTTCCTCAAACTTATAACTCAGAATGTATCCTTGGTCATACAATATTTTGGTGATCTCTTTTTTTAATTTTGATGCAGGAATATCTACAACCATGTGTCCTGCGGAATTGGCATTTCTGATTCGGGTCAAATAATCTGCAATAGGATCTGTAAACATATATATTTATTATTTAATTACCAGCTTGCTTTGGTTACCCCGGGAATTAAACCTTTGTTAGCCATTTCACGGAAGGTAACCCTTGAAATTCCAAACTGACGAATGTATCCCTTAGGACGACCAGTTAACTTACAACGATTGTGCATTCTCACGGGAGATGCATTGCGTGGTAACTTTTGTAAAGCCCCATAATCCCCGGCTTCTTTTAGGGCTTTTCTTTTGGCAGCATACTTTGCAACAGTTTTTGCTCTTTTTCGTTCGCGAGCTTTCATTGATTCTTTTGCCATAATTAACTTTTTTTAAAGGGTAATCCCAATTCACTCAACAATGACTTTGCTTCTTTATCTGTTTTAGCAGAGGTAATGAAGGAAATGTCCATACCTGAAATTTTGTTAACCTTATCTATATTGATTTCGGGGAAAATAATCTGTTCTGTTATTCCCAAATTATAATTACCTCTTCCATCAAAGCCATTGGCTTTTACACCTTGAAAATCTCTAACTCTAGGCAATGCAGTAGTGACTAAACGGTCCAAAAATTCATACATGCGTTCACCTCTTAGGGTTACTTTGGCACCAATGGGCATACCTTTACGGAGCTTGAAAGCAGCAACGTCTTTCTTAGAATTAGTAGGAATGGCTTTCTGTCCGGAAATTCCAGTCAATTCATCAACTGCATAGTCAATCAATTTCTTATCAGCTACAGCAGCACCTACACCACGGCTTATTACAATTTTTTGGAGTTTGGGAACCTGCATCACATTGATATATCCAAACTCTTCCTTCATAGAGGAAATAATTCGTTCTTTATATTCCTTTTTAAGTCTTGCTTGATAACTCATTACACTACTTCATTATTTTTTTTTGCAAAACGGACCTTGTTTCCGTCTTCAAATCTGTAACCTACTCGGGTAGCTTGACCATCGGGGGTAGTTAAGGAAAGATTAGAAACATGTATAGGAGCTTCTTTTTCAACAATTCCTCCCTGGGGATTTTGAGCACTGGGTTTGGAATGTTTTTTAATGACATTAACACCTTCAACGATAACCTTATTTTGACTATTGATTATCTTTATTACTCTACCCATAGAACCTTTATGCTCTCCGGCTATTACAAGCACATTGTCGTCTCTTTTAATTTTTATCTTAGTCATTTAAAAAATTTAAAGCACTTCGGGTGCCAATGATACAATTTTCATAAACTGTTTATCTCTTAGTTCACGAGCCACAGGACCAAACACTCGTGTTCCTCTCATTTCGCCAGTTGGATTTAATAGGACACAAGCATTGTCATCAAAACGAATGTATGATCCATCAGCACGTCGAACTTCTTTTGTAGTTCTAACAACTACAGCTTGAGACACTTGGCCTTTTTTTACGGTTCCTGATGGAGAGGCTTCCTTGACAGAAACAACGATTTTGTCTCCAATAGAGGCATATCTTCTTTTGGTTCCTCCCAAAACCCTAATTGCCATAACTTCCTTAGCTCCTGTATTATCAGCTACCTTTAATCTAGATTCTTGTTGTAACATTATTATTTAGCTCTTTCAATTATTTCAACCAATCGCCAACATTTTGATTTGCTCAAAGGGCGAGTTTCCATTATTTTAACTGTGTCACCTACATTGCAATCATTCAGATCATCGTGGGCGTGGTATTTCTTAGTCTTTAAAACGAATTTACCGTACATTGGGTGTTTTACCCTTTTAACCTCAGAGACAACAATGGATTTTTCCATTTTGTTACTAGTTACCACACCAATACGTTCTTTTCTTAAGTTTCTATTTTCCATATTCTCAGGCAATTATTTGATTTTGCTTGATAGTAATAGCTGTCAATAATCTGGCTACTGTTTTTCTAACTATTTTTATCTGCAATGGATTTTCTAGAGGGCTTACTGAATGGTTCAACTTTAAATCAGACAATTGTTTTTGAAATTCTGTTAGCTTGTCTTGCAAGTCCTCTAAAGATAATTTTTCGATTTCTGATGTTTTCATTTTCTTCTAAAATTAGGCTTGAAAGTCTCTAGCAATTATGAATTTTGTCTTAACAGGTAATTTTTGGGCTGCCAATCTAAGTGCTTCCTTTGCTACAGACAAGGGAACACCAGCAATCTCAAACATGATTCGGCCTGGCTTAACAACGGCTACAAAGTATTCTGGGGCCCCTTTTCCTTTACCCATCCTAACCTCTAAAGGCTTTTTTGTGATAGGTTTGTCTGGAAAAATTTTGATCCATAATTGACCTTCTCTCTTCATGTAACGAGTAGCTGCTATTCTTGCGGCTTCAATTTGTCGAGAGGTAATGAATTTTGAATCTAAAGACTTAATACCAAACATACCGTTAGACAGCTGGCTTCCTCTCTGAGAAGCACCCTTCATACGCCCTTTTTGCGCTTTACGGAATTTAGTTCTTTTAGGTTGTAACATTTTACCTATGTGTTATTACTGTTTCCTCTTCTTTGCTGACGTCCTCCAGATCCACCAACTTTGTTATTTCCACCTCCTGTCTTTTTGGACATGCCTACCAAGGGAGAGAGCTCTCTCTTTCCAAAAACCTCACCTTTCATTATCCATACTTTAATACCTAAGCGACCGTATGTAGTATGAGCCTCTACCAATGCGTAATCAATATCTGCTCTAAAGGTCGACAATGGTATTCTTCCTTCTTT
>JAYPMF010000154.1:1613-3661 GCA_038129785.1 Flavobacteriaceae bacterium | reverse complement strand
CCAATCAGAAAGTTCTAAAAATAACCCCCCTAACAACACCCCCCTAAAACCACAATCCAAAAACAGGGGCTAATCCCCTATCAATTAGGTTATTGTAAGGAAATGCTTTTGTATGCAATTGTGTGGAAATGGAATTTCATCTAATTTTATGTAAAAGTCGTTATGTGCTTTCATTTTAAACAATCAAAATCCAAGAAAGAATTTGAGGCGAATGGTATTAAAGGAGAGCCCATCAATGGAGTATATAATGGATTTAGTCATCCAAAAGTTAGTTCAATTACTGATGAAAACCCGAACTCATTAACAGACCTTCAATGGGGTTTAATCCCTTCATGGGCTAAATCTGTCGATATTAAAAAATATACCCTTAATGCAAGAGTGGAAACTCTTGATGAAAAACCTTCTTTTAAAAATGCAAAAAGGTGTGTAGTATTTTCTGACGGATTCTACGAATGGAAATGGCTTGATGCAAAAGGAAAAAGAAAACAGAAATATCTAATAGAGTATCCAGACTCAATGTTATTTGGATTCGCTGGTTTATATGATCAGTGGACTGACAAAAAAACTGGTGAAATAATTAAAAGCTGCAGTATTGTAACGACTTCTGCTGAAGGGATAATGAAAGAGATTCACAACTCAAAACTTAGAATGCCAGTAACACTCGACGATAATCAATTAAGCAAATGGCTTAATGGTGAGAAAATAAAATTTTTTAGTCATTATAAGGTAACTGCTTGTTGATTACATATTATATCTAATTGAAGAGGATATACTGATAATTTAGTTAATTGAAGTTCTTTGAATGAATTCCACTATTGTTGTTATTACTTGGTCATCTTTTTCTAAAATTTCTTTAACCAAACTTGAATGGTTTCTATTTGGTATCTCTATATAACTTAATTGTTGTTTCATTTTTAGCTCATTTATTAATCTTTTGTTCTGTTCTTTTCTCCAGTCCTCATCGTATTCCGCCATGATCGAAATCAAGTTTAAATTTTTTCCTTCAGTATATTGTGAAACTGAAGCTTCTTTCCAATCTTTTGGATTAGTTCCCCATATAGATTTGTACTTAGGGTCTTTTTTGATTCTGACTGGAGCAGTCTCCTCAACATATAAAAAAGGGCTAATTAATATTATTCCTCTAATTTTTGTCATTTTATGGATTTTCAGGTTTTTATTTAATCCCATTACTGCTGAAAGGTAAGCTCCTGCAGAATGACCGGATATGTATATATTTTTTAAATCTCCCCCGAAAGACTCTATATTTTTTAATGTCCATTCAACCGCAGCTTGGGCATCATTTAAATGATCTGGATATTTAGCAATTGGTGAAACTCTATAATTTGCACTAACAAACCCAACTCCATTTTTTGGTAACTTTTCACCTATATCTTTACCCATTTCTTTAGAACCTCTAAGAAGCGCTCCTCCGTGAAAAAAAACTATAACTGGAAATTTTTTCTTCTTCGGAATATAGATATCTAAAAGGTCTTTTTTGTTAGGATATATCACATTCTCATTGTAATCAATGTCAGTTATTTTATCTACCTCATATAAAGTCTGCCCGAGGGAGACAACAGGAATTATCAGTAAAAAAAGAATTAGTTTTTTCATTTTCCTAAATTAAAAAAAATGATAATATTTAATTTTATTAACACCAAAGAAGTATCTTCTCATACTTTATAAAGCGAAAGGATTTATTATCTTAAAAACAAACAATTTAAATAATTAAAATGTTTAAAAATATTCTATTAATATTTCTTTTAGTTACATCTCTTTTATCTTGTGTGTCTATTAGGTTTCCTGAATCAATAAAAGTTGACATTACTGTTCCTGAAAATTTAGATATTGAAAAAATGAGAGTGATAATTGATACTTTAAGAGGTGTTAACTTAAAAGGGGAAAATAAAATAGACGGAGTTTTTGAATTTAATCTTAAAAAAGCTGAAACAAATAACAACCCCAAAAACCCATAAAACACCCCTTATCTAAACCCTTGGTGATTTTAAATCACTTGTTGGTTTTCTAATTTTTATGGTCAACAGCAG
>JAYPMF010000154.1:0-1603 GCA_038129785.1 Flavobacteriaceae bacterium | reverse complement strand
AAGAAATTGGAAACCCATTATCCTCTAAACAGACACGAACTTAACCCTTAGTCAAAATAAAAGCAAGCTTAGCAGTGTTTTGATTTTATATTTTTATTAATTTGAAAGTTAAATAAGTTTGTACACTGATAATTTAAATCAAGACTTTTAGTGGGCTTTATTTCCAGCTACAATAATCAATATTAACCAAATGAAAAACAACAGAAGACAATTGATAAAGCATAGCAGCGCTGCCATTGCAGGAATTACAATAGTTCCCCGCCAAGTGCTGGGAAAAGGATTTACTGCTCCAAGTGATCGTTTTAACTTAGCTGTGATTGGGACGGGTGCACAAGGTTCTGGACTGACAAAACGTATTTTTAAAAATACCACAGCTCAGGTTATTGCTGCATCTGATGTCCATAAACAAAGATTAGAAGGGTTTTCCAAACTTATCGCAGAACAACATAAAATATTTGAGATCAAAGGCAAATTTGAAGTCTATGAAGATTACCAGTATTTATTGGATCACAAAGACATCGATGGCATAATAGTCAGCACCCCCGATCATTGGCATGCCATTCCGTCTATTGAAGCCATGAAGGCTGGTAAACACGTTTATTGTGAAAAGCCTTTGTCCCATACCATCAATGAGGGCAGGATGATGGAACAAGCAGCCCGGAAATACAATCGTGTCGTACAAACCGGTAGTATGCAACGATCAAAAGACTCTTTTAGAAAAGCATGTGAACTGGTTCGCAATGGCTATCTGGGTAAAATAGAAAAAGTATGGGTAGAAGTCGGCAACCCCTCAGCCCCTTGTAATTTACCCTATCAACCCACACCCAACTATTTGAATTGGGAGCGTTGGTTGGGACCCGCCCCTCTTAGATCCTATCACAGAGAAATAGTAGAATCAGCGCGATTCCCTAACTGGAGGTGGTATCGTGAATATGGTGGTGGTATCCTCTCCGATTGGGGAGCTCATATGTTTGATATCGTTCAATGGGCACTGGGAATGGACCAAAGTGGACCTATTAAATATGAAGCCCCCATTGAACCTACCGCCTCTCGAGGACTAAAAATGTATTATGAAAACGGTGTGGAGGTTGAACATCGTAATTTTGGACGTGGCTTTGGAGTACGTTTTTTTGGTACCGAGGGCTCTATGGATATCAGCCGCAAATATTTTGAGCCCTCCCAAAAAGAATTGGTCGCTACCGATTTAAAGTCCTCTGACACTAAACTCTATGTTTCTGAAAGTCACGAAAGGGACTGGATTAAAGCAGCAAAAGCAGACCAAAAGCCCATATGTGACGTAGAAATAGGACATCGAACGGCCACTATTTGTCATATTGCCAACTTAGCATACGAATTCAGAAGACCACTGCACTGGGATCCTGTTAAGGAAGAGTTTAAAGACGATTTCGAAGCGAATTTAAGACGCGGAAAACAATACAGAAAACCCTATAAACTCAGTATTTGATATAGTTAGAAGAGTTAACAATTCAAAATCAAAACTAAACTCTCAAACCCCCTAACAACACCCCCCTAAAACCACAATCCAAAAACAGGGCTTAATCCCCTATCAATTAGGTTATTGTAAGGAAATGCTTTTGTATGC
>JAYPMF010000153.1:0-3662 GCA_038129785.1 Flavobacteriaceae bacterium | reverse complement strand
GTTACCTCGGTGATCTCTCCGGTGGTCAGATCCTCAAGAACATTGCCCAGAAGGCAATGAATATGGAGGGTGATGCGGGCCTGCGCTTCTACGTCTTCGACGACATCGCAGATGAGAAGGCTTTCAAGACGACCTATCGCTCCGCCATGGATACGCTGCCTATTGATCAGGTCATGGCCGATTGCATTGTTGAGGAGGCTAACCATGCTTTCCACCTGAACATGAACATGTTCAAGGAGCTGGAGGGAAATCTGGTGGCTGCCATCGGCAAGGTGCTGTTTGGTTTTCTTACCCGTCGTCAGCGTGCAGGTAGCACAGAAGCAATTACTGCCTGATCACATCGATTCAAAAACCCGAAATGTTGTTTAAAACGATTCGGGTTTTGGTTCCTGGGGTTGGCCCCCGTTTTCGTTGTGGAGGCTTAAGTGTCGCTAAACAGACAGCACGTTTGTTGGCAGGACTTGGGCCTACCACTCTTGTTACTTATAAAGAGCGGACTATCCAGTACCCGTTCTTAGAAGATCTTCTAAAACAAGAGGTCGTAGAAGATAAATCTCTTTGGATAATTAGTTGGGGTTTTGATGTTCCATGGTTGCTTAAACGCCTCCGCGGAAGGAACGTTATATATCATGCTCATAGCTCTGGATATGGTTTTCGGCTTCCTCCGGCTGTGCCCATTGTTGCAGTCAGTCGCAATACAATGGGCTATTGGGGGCATCACGCACCAAGAAATCCTTTGTTTCTTGTCCCCAATGCAATTGAATCTCAATGGATAGAGAGAGGAAATCTTGAAGGCAATGTCCTAACTAGATCAATTGATGTTCTTGTTCAAGAAAGAAAGAGTAGTAATTATCTTTTGTCTGAATTAGTTCCGGCCTTACGTGCTAAGGGTTTTCGTGTTGAAGTTCAGAGTGATTGGGTGGAAGATATAGTTGATTTGTTTAATAGCTCTAAGGTATTCTTGTATGATTCTACTGAGCATTGGTCTGCAGCTGGAGTAACTGAAGGATTTGGCCTGCCTCCTGTAGAAGCAATGGCATGTGGTTGCATAGTTTTTAGTAGTTTAAATCATGCTCTTTCAGATATTCTTACACCTGGGGAAATGGGACATCAGATTGGCTGTGGTTCCTTGTCTAATGATATCGATAGAATTTCCGCTGCTCTTCTAGACCCAAACTCATGGAAGCCCTCAGGGTCAAGGCTGAATCTTGCACTTGAAGATTTGTCAGAGAAATCACATGTTGAACGCTGGAAAGATGTTCTCAGTAAGATTGACTCTCTCATGCCGTCCCTTGATAGATTTAATTCGATAAAGCAACGTCCTCGATATCAAGTAATCATTAGTAAATTATTTCGCAAGCTGTTGACTTTTATCAAAAGACTATAAGTATTTTGCCTAATAGTCTTTTGCACTCTGTAGAAGTGTTTTAGATTGTGTTTAAAAGGTTAATCCAGGATGAAACTTGCCTATTGTGATTGAATAGCATTAAAGAGCTATTGTGGATTTTGTGTGTTAATTCTTGATAGATCTGGGGATCTTGATTTGGTTTACTTAAACATAAACTTAAATCTGTTCTATAGTAAGTCTCTAAGCCCGCTAAATTGGCCAATCTAGTGGTCAATCGGTTGAGTGGCTGTCTGCATGGTACCAAAATTTGATCCGAGCCATTTAAATTAGATACATTCGATTTCTTGATGTGCAAAATATTTTTGCAAGCAAAACAGTAGTCGGGCTAAGACAACTTGTTAATTATATTGATTCCAATGTCCTTGCTAGGGTTTGGTTTATACTACCCGCCTCAATATTATCAGGATTTCTTGACTTTGCAGCTGTTGCAGTGATCGGGAGGCTTACCGGTAGTCTTGTAGGTAGCAATCTAGGAAACCTTCTACCTGGCATAAAAGTCTTTGGGGCAAGCATATACGAGCAGTCTTTATGGTTAATTGCAATTTTCATAGGCGTAACTTGGCTTCAGTCAGTTGTTCGTCTCACACTTCGTTTAATGCAAGAAAATCTTGCTGGAGAGTTATGGCTTGATTTGTCAGGACGTATTTTTCGGCAGATTCTTGCTCAGCCGTATGAAAATCATCTGTCTGGAAGCATTACATCTCTTTCCTCTGATTTGTTGTTTAACCTTGAGGCATTGCTCCGAGATATACTTACTCCCTCATTGAGAGCCATTAGCTGCGTCATAAGCATAATTATGTTGGTTTCTGGAATATTATATGTAGGCGGGAGCTCATCCTTTGTTTTGATAGTTTCTATGCTTCTAATGTATGTATCATTGTCATATTTAATTACGCCAACCCTTCGCGTTGCATCAAAGCTAAAAATTATTGCTAGGGAAAGGTACACTAAAAGCTTTTTTGAATCTCTAAAGTCGATTGCTGATCTTAAACTCGGCTTAAACGAGATGTATTTTATTGATCGCTACACAGATGCAACGCAAACTTACAAAAAATCCGTTGTTAATGCAGTTGTGTTTCCGGAAATCCCGAGATTGTTTATTGAGCCTTTGGGTATTTCGGCAATATTTCTAGTTGGTGTTTTGCCCCAACTTCTTTCAGGAGAGCAAGAAAAAATTATTGACGTCCTCCCATTTTTATCTGTTTTATCTGTTGGTGCTTTGAGGCTGGCAAAACCTCTCCAGGATCTTTTTGCATCGATTTCGATACTTAGAGGTGGTTTACCTGAAATTAAAAATATCGTGTCTTTAATTTATAAAACAAATTCTCCCCAGTCGATACCCATTGAAAACGATGCAATTTGCGTTGAAGGTATTTTCCCCTTGAGATCAATTGGCCTGACAGATGTTCACTACATGTATCCTGGAACTAAGAAGCCTGTACTTAGCGGAATCAATATTGATATTCCAATAGGGTCTAGGGTTGCTTTTGTAGGTCCCTCAGGTAGTGGCAAAACAACTGCGGCCAATATTTTGCTTTCATTGTTGCATCCCCAGAGAGGTGCTCTTGTTTTAGATGGTATTCCTTTGCTCGATAGTGAAGTCCCAGCATGGCATAAATGTTGCGCAAAAGTCCCTCAGTCAATTCAGTTATTATCAGACTCAATAGTGGCTAATGTGGCATTTGGAGAGATAGCGCGAGAAATCGATGAAGCTAAAGTTTGGGATGCGCTAGCGGCCGCGCAATTAAATGAAATCGTTTCTGATTTGCCTTACGGTATTTATTCGCCAATTGGAGATAATGGCATCGCTCTTTCTGGAGGGCAACGCCAAAGATTAGCCTTAGCTAGAGCTTTCTACAGGCATGCTAAATTCTTGATTTTGGATGAAGCTACTAGTGCATTGGATAATCAAACAGAATCAGAAGTAATTCAATCCCTTGAAATTATAGGACGAAGATGCACGACACTTGTTATTGCTCATAGGTTATCAACAATTATAAAATGTGATCGTATATATGAGTTTTCTGATGGAGAGATTGTAGCGAGCGGCAATTTTGATCAGTTGCGCGAATCGTCGCCAACTTTTCGGAATATGATTGAAATCCAGTCCTTTGATAGATAGTAAAGATGTATTTTCTTCCGCCGATTCAGAGTTTGGATTTATTTTATGGTTGGCATTAAGGAAATGTACCTGACTAGTGCATGTGATTTTGTAGTGTAGATATTTTAGTCTTTTTTGACGTTGTATCTTAAA
>JAYPMF010000152.1:0-3683 GCA_038129785.1 Flavobacteriaceae bacterium | reverse complement strand
CCCCGCCCCCGCCCCGGCCGCGGTCAGCGCGGCGTCGCTTCTGTTTTAGTTTTCTTTTTTTCCTTGCGAATACTCACAAGTTTTTGATTCACTTCTTTGGTGACTTCTTTTTTCACCTCACGGTCTTTTTTGGCTTGGGCGGCTGTCTTCCGTTTTCTCTTGGCATTTTCTGCTTCTATCAGGCGCAATAAGTCTGCGATCATAGGCCTTTTTTTATTGTTTTGGAAGAATCGTTCCGCCAAGTCGTTGAGTTTGTTTCCAAGGACAATCATCCGTTGGTTGTGATCGAACAATTCCTGATAGTTAACCAATTTGGATTTTAATTTTTCATTGAGTTTCTCTAGTCGATCCGACTCATTTTCGAACTTATTCTCTTTCTCCTTCAGCGACTTTCCGGTTTGAGCCATCTGGTAGCGTTCTTTTTGCATTTTGGCGATAGTCGCATCAAAGCGTACTTTTCCATGTTCAATTTTCTTTTTGGCGCGGTTAATTAAACTAAAGGGAATGCCATTTTTTTGGGCTACTTCAAAAGTAAAAGAACTTCCAGCTTCCCCTAAAATAAGTTTGAATACGGGTTCCAAGGTTTTGTCGTCAAACTGCATATTGGCATTCATCATGGCCGGTTGCTCATCAGCCAGCAATTTAAGGTTAGCATAGTGAGTGGTAATGAGTCCAAAAGATTGTCGCTCGTAAAAATCCTCCAGAATGACCTCGGCCAGCGCACCTCCCAATTCGGGATCGGAACCTGTACCGAATTCATCGATCAAAAAGAGGGTTTTGTTATCGCATTTTTTCAAAAAACCTTTCATGTTTTTAAGGCGATAGGAATAGGTACTTAGGTGGTTTTCAATGGATTGATTGTCTCCAATGTCTGTAAGGATACGATCAAACCAACATACCCTGCTTTTTTCGTGTACGGGTATTAGTATCCCGCTTTGCAACATCAACTGAAGCAAGCCCACGGTTTTTAGGGTAATACTCTTTCCTCCTGCATTGGGGCCCGATATGACAACGATCCTGCTCTTGGTATGCAAATGAATGTCTTGAGGAAAGGTTTTTTTGTTTTCCAACTGATGAGTACGGTAGAGTAGGGGGTGGTAGGCATTTTTTAGCTCCAATTCTTGTTGGTCCGAGAAAATGGGAAGCAAGCCATTTATGGCTTGGGCATAGCGAGCACGGGCAAAAATAGTGTCGATATCAATCAAATAACTTTGGTAATATTTAATCAAGCCCAATTGCGGACGTAAATATTCCGTGAGCTGACTCAATATTTTTTTGATTTCTTCGGATTCCTCAAAAACAAGGTTTTGAAGTTCTCTCGAAAAATTAAGTGTAGCTTCGGGTTCAATAAAGACAATACTTCCAGTTTTGGAACTGCCCATAATACCTCCTTTTACTTTTCTGCGATACATGGCTTTTACAGCCAATACCCGCTTGTTTTCGACCACCGATTCTCGGATATCATCCAGATAGTCCAAGTTTTGGTAATGTGACAAGGCTTTGTTAAAACTTTGGGATATTTTACCTTTTAGAGCTTGAATTTGTTTTCTTAAGTTGTAGAGATTTTCCGAGGCGTTGTCTCGGACTTCTCCAAATCGATCAATGACACTGTCGATTTCTTTTTTAATTTCTTTATTGATCTCTATTTCGCTTCCCAAGGAAAGTAGGTAGGGGTAGTAGGTCTTGAATTTGTTAAGGAATAATAAAAGTGTGATAACCGTATGTGATGCTGCAGCGATGTTTCTAAAAGCCGTAATTTCCACTACGCTATTATCTATCTTCAGCACTTTAAAGGCCGGGGAGAGGTCCTCAAATCCGTGATTGGGGATCCTGTTGTCATTGTCAAAGGAAGCCAAGTACTCGGAAACGGAATGAAGTTCTTTGAGCATGGTGTCTCGGTCAGCCATAGGCTCCAGAGCAATACATGATGCCTTGCCCATAGGAGTAATGGCAAAATCAGAGATCTGTTCCGTAACCTCAAAAAATTCGAGATCCTCAAGTGTTTTTTTTGGGAGGTAACCCATCTATTTTTCTAAATTAGCCATACAAAATTAAGAAATCATGGCAGTAAGCATACATCCGCATTGGGAAAATATATTGCAGAACACTTTCGAATCGGTTTATTTTAAAGCACTGATTGATTTTGTAAAATCAGCCTACGGATCTGCCAAATGTTTTCCTCCCGGAAAATTCATTTTTAATGCCTTTGACCTTTGTGCACCAGAAAAAACAAAAGTTGTGATTCTGGGCCAAGATCCTTATCATGGACCTGGTCAAGCGCATGGCCTGTGTTTCTCTGTACCTGCAGGAATTCCTCATCCGCCCTCATTGATCAATATTTTTATGGAATTGGAAAAAGATGTTAAAACCCCTTATCCCAAAAATGGTGATCTGAGTCCTTGGGCCAAGCAAGGGGTGTTGCTGCTCAACGCCACCCTGACCGTAGAAGCCCACAAGGCAGGCAGCCACCAGGGTAAAGGCTGGGAAAAATTTACCGATAAGGTGATCGAACTTCTCTCTGATCAATATGAAAATATTGTGTTTTTGATGTGGGGAGGCTATGCCAAACAAAAATTAAAACTGATCGATAGAGGAAAACACTGTATTTTGACCTCGGGACACCCTTCTCCCTTGAGTGCTAATAGGGGGTATTGGTTTGGCAATAGTCATTTTTCTAAAACCAATGATTATTTGGCAGCAAAAGGAAAAGAACCCATCGATTGGGCTTTGTAGGTCAACCTCCTATGCGTTTGACTTTATGACCCATTTCCTTAAGTTTATTAATGATTTGATCCCTGTAGTTTCCTTGAATAAGAATTTCAGCGTTCTTTACTGTTCCACCAGTGTTTACGGTTTGTTTAAGTATTTTGGCTAAGGATTTTAGTGCTTCATGGTCTCCTTCGAATCCTTTGATTAGGGTGACGACCTTTCCGGCTCTGCCTTTTTTACTGAAATGGGCTTCTAAGTGCTGTGGAATGAAATCGGGATCAGGATCAATGGTTTCCTCTTGATCAGGAACCAACCCATCTAATTTTATTTTAGCTAAATCGGATAAGCTGTTTAATTTTTTATTCATAGAACCAACTTAATCTATATTTTAACAATAATAATAAATACTCACATCACTTTGATTTTTTTTAACTTAATTGTAATGTGGAAGAGTGGATAATAGAATCATTATTTTTCTATTTGACATAATATTAATTATAGTGTAGAATTGTAGAATTTATTCTTTCTAATCAATTTATTACTAATACATAAAAGATTAAAGGAATTATTAAAATTGATTTATTGTAAAAATTATAATATTATTAATCTTCCAAAACGCTTACCCCGTTCAGATCAGTTGTTAAGATATTACTCATGTAATCAAAAAAGGGACGTATCTTTTTAAAATGAGTATCAATCTCATGAATAAAGACGGGGGAAAGGACTTCTTTATCTGAGAAGTTTTTGACAAAAACGTACTGTTTCTTTTTTATCAAATTAATATTGGGGTGTTCTTTAGAAAAGCTTTTTGGAGCAGTCTTAACCTCATCCCCAGATAGTTTACCCCAATATTTTTTAAAAGTGGAATCGTCCATAAGGGTTTTTAGCTCATTTGCATCAAACTCTAGTTCTTTACGAATACGAAACAAATCCTCCGGATTGGGTGCCCAAAAACCGACCCCTAAGAAACTATT
>JAYPMF010000151.1:0-3705 GCA_038129785.1 Flavobacteriaceae bacterium | reverse complement strand
GTGGGAATATCCGGACCCCAAGGATTGCAACAACTTCCGGCCGAATCCATCGAAAAAGTAGAGGTGGTCACCTCCCCCTCTGCCCGTTATGGCGCAGAAGGTACCGCTGGGATTTTGAACATCATCCTCAAAAAACAAGAACTGTTGGGATTCAACGGAAATTTTGTGGCCAATGCTGGACAAACCCATTCCAATGTCATTCCATCTAACTATGGTGGCTCCGCCAATATCAACCTTAGGAAAAATAAATTCAACATATTTACAACTAATTCCTACAATAAAAGCCTCTCCATAGGTAAAGTTTTCAATGAAAATGAATATTTTAATGGTGATCAACCCAGTACTTTCCTTGAGGAATCCCGAAAGCCGGAGCGTGAAAATTTTAGTTTTTTTTCCAGCTTAGGGGTAGAGTATTACCTCAAAGAAAAAACCTCCCTGATCCTTAGTGGATTTATCCGCGACCGTTCGGGAGATGACTATTCAAAAAACATCCTGAAAAGATTCGATGCCAATAAAGAATTGATTTTTCAATCCGAATTGATCGAATTGGAAACTGACAAAGATGATGCCCGTCAGATCAGCCTTAATTTCGATTCTGAAATCGATGAGGAGGGACAAGAATTTACAGCAGTATTCCAATATGAAGAAAACAAAGAGGATGAAAAAGCAGACATTGACAGCAGTATAAGAGATAAAGATGAATTGGTCAATCAACTTGAGAGTGAAAAGAGAATACTGTTGCAAGCAGACTATGTATTACCATTAGACAAGAACACCCAGTTTGAATTTGGATACAGGGGAAACTTCTCCAATCAAGAAAACGACTATCAAGTTTTCCAAATCGAAAATGGTGCTTTTGAGAAAAATACGGGTTTGTCGAATGTACTGGTATACAAAGAACACATTAATGCTCTATACACACAGTTTGGAAAAAAGTTTGATGCTTTTTCCTTCCTTCTCGGTCTGAGGATGGAAGATTCTAAAATCGTAGTCGATCAACGAACAATCAATGATTATAACGAAAAAAAATACACTAATTTCTTTCCCACTGTAAATTTATCCTATGAGTTTAGCGAAAGTGAAAGCCTAATTTTGGGCTACAGCAGGAGAATTTCCAGACCCAGAGGAAGGTTTTTAAATCCTTTTCCCTCCAGAGCCAGCGTGGCCAATTTTTTTCAAGGAAATGCAGACTTAGACCCGAGTTATTCTAATACGGTAGACATCGGCTACCTAAAAAGATGGGATAAGGTGACCTTTAACTCTTCCATATATCATCAAAGGTCTACGGATGTGTTTACTTTTATTGCTGAGGACAGCGGACAAACAGTTGAGGTCAGTGAAAATAATGGAAGCGATGACCTCGTTAAAGTACCCATCATCATCAGAAATCCTATCAATTTGGCTGAAAACAACCGAACCGGATTTGAGTTTACACTCAGTTACAACCCCTCCAGAAAATCAAGGATTTTCGCCAACTTTAATCTTTTTAATTCCGAAACCATAGGCGTCCATGAAGGCGTAGATCTGGGCAGAACCAATCTGAGTTGGTTTTCGAGGATCAACGGAAAGTTTACCATTTTTAAGGAAATCGACTGGCAAATCCAGGTTTTTTACAGAGGGCCGAGAGAAAATGCACAATCCAAAAGCAAGGGGATGGTCTTTACCAGCATGGCACTCAATAAAGATATCTTTAAAAAGAAAGGAACCCTTTCCTTAAGGGTAAGTGACTTATTCAATTCGGCCATGTATCAATCTCATACTTTTACCCCTACCTTTCAGAATGATGTAGTTTTTAGAAGAAGTTTACCATCATTCAATCTTTCTATGACTTACAGGGTCAACCAAAAGGCAAACCAACAGAGGCGAAGATCATCCGGCAATCGCGGTAGTAATGATGAAGGTGGTTTTAGTTTTTAAAAAACCTAAGATTTATTCTTTTCCCTGCGATCTTTTAGATATTGCATCAAAGACCCAAAAAGCCAATAAGGAATGACGAATGTCAAAAGGAATATCATAAGCCAAAAGCCAAGGGTTAAAATGGAGAGGAAAGCAAGAAAACCTAAATATTGATCAAATTCAAACATGGTCTTAAATCTTATTCAAATTTACTACTTTTTCTTTTCCGTTTTTTGTATCACTGAAAATTATTTCAACAGCGTCAAACAAAAGGCTTATTTTTGTAGAAACGAAAGAAGTAAAACATGTATCACCGTATAGAAAAAGATACCCTTGGAGAAGTTAAAGTCCCTTTAGATGCGTATTGGGGAGCCCAGACCGAACGCTCAAGATCTAATTTTAAGATTGGTCCAACGGCCTCCATGCCAATAGAAATTATTTATGGTTTTGCCTATTTAAAAAAAGCTGCTGCCTACACCAACTTTGATGCAGGGGTTTTGGATCAAAACAAAAGAGACCTTATCGCAAGTGTTTGTGACGAAATCCTCAAAGGAGAATTGGACGATCAATTTCCTTTGGTCATCTGGCAAACCGGATCCGGTACCCAGAGCAATATGAATGTCAATGAGGTCATTGCCAATCGTGCACATCTATTGGAAGGTAAGAAATTGGGAGAGGAAGAAAAAACCTTAGCCCCCAATGACGATGTTAACAAGTCGCAGTCGTCAAACGATACCTTCCCGACAGGCATGCACATTGCCGCTTACAAAAAAATTGTTGAGACTACCCTTCCTGGATTGGAACAACTAAAAAAAGCCTTGTCAGAAAAATCTAAAAGCTTTCAATCGATTGTCAAAATCGGACGTACTCACCTGATGGATGCCACTCCCCTAACCCTAGGTCAAGAATTTTCCGGTTATGTTTCCCAACTGGATCATGGCATCAAAGCACTCCAAAACACCCTCGAGCATTTATCTGAATTGGCACTTGGTGGAACCGCTGTTGGTACTGGAATCAATACTCCCGAAGGTTATGCCGAAAAAGTAGCCGCTTATATTTCTGAATTTACAGGACTTCCCTTTGTTAGTGCCAAAAATAAGTTCGAAGCCTTAGCCGCCCATGATGCCATAGTTGAAACCCACGGTGCACTGAAACAAATAGCAGTTTCACTTAATAAAATTGCCAATGACATTCGACTTTTGGCCTCTGGTCCTCGCTCAGGAATTGGAGAAATATCTATTCCCGCCAACGAACCCGGAAGCTCCATCATGCCAGGAAAGGTCAATCCCACCCAGTGCGAGGCCATGACCATGGTCTGTGCTCAAGTGATGGGTAATGACGTAGCCATTGGTGTAAGTGGACTTCAGGGACATTATGAATTGAACGTTTTTAAGCCTGTTATGGCTGCCAATATTCTCCAGTCTGCTCAGCTCATCGGAGATGCCTGTGTCAGTTTTACGGACAATTGTGTAGTGGGCATATCACCCAACTACCAACGCATCGAAGAACTGGTCAGCAATTCTCTGATGCTGGTCACGGCACTCAATACCAAAATAGGCTATTACAAAGCAGCAGAAATTGCCAACAAAGCCCATTCCGAAGGAACCACACTGAAAGAGGCCGCTCTTTCATTGGGTTACCTTACAGCAAAGGAATTTGATCAATGGGTAAAGCCGGAGGACATGACCGGTGGTTGATTTTTAAGTTTTTTTTTGAACTACAATTCGAATGGTTTTAATCCTTCAACAGAGGAAGTTAAGTGGATCAATAATTTTTCAATAAGAAAAAATCTAAAAAACAATTATCAGG
>JAYPMF010000150.1:0-3718 GCA_038129785.1 Flavobacteriaceae bacterium | reverse complement strand
TTGGTCCTAATGGTTATTATTCTTTGACAGGAGTTGTGTGCAAATAGTGTGCAAGTGAGGAAACAAAAAAGGGACTACATGTTTGTAATCCCTTATTTACACTGTGACCTCGGCAGGATTCAAACCTGCAACCTCTTGAGCCGTAATCAAGTGCACTATTCAGTTATGCTACGAGGCCTAAGTATTGTAAATCAAATAGTTAGAGTGAATTAGTGTCTATTGTTAATAAGTTTAGTTCTCACTTGAGTTCCCACTAATGCTATTTTTGACATTTATTTTGGACAAATATAATACAATCTTTGATCAAAAGGATTGTATTTCGGGGATGTAATTTAACTCATAACCGACTGTTATAATCATCTAATTTCCTCCTTAAAACCTTTTCAATGCCGATTTGATTCACAAAATAGCAATTTCTCAAATTCAACATGTTTTAAAAATCAAGATGACCACTCTGGATCAGAATTCAATTGCCAAATCATTCATAGTATTATTAAAATCTAAAAATGGTAATGAAGTGTCATCTGACTTAAGACAACTATTCAGATTCCTTATGACTAATAGAATTTAATCCTATTCTACTATCTTTACCTAAAATTAATTCATGGCTTATATTGCAGTTGTAGTTGGTATTTTTCTATTGATTAAAGGAGGAGACTGGCTGATGCGAGCTGCAGTAGCTTTATCACTTCGTTTTTCTATTCCAAAAATCGTTATTGGAATGACGGTAGTTTCTTTAGCTACTTCGGCTCCCGAATTAATTGTTAGTATTCAGTCTGCTCTAAGTGGCCATCCTGATTTGGCTCTCGGTAATGTAGTGGGTTCAAATATTGCTAATTTAGGATTTGTATTAGCAATAATTGTTATGATCTCTCCCATTGAGGTTACACAAAGTTTTTACAAGACGGATTGGCCTATGATGATTTTAGCATCATTACTTTTATATATTTTCTTGGTATTTGATAAAAAGTTGGTGGCCTACGAAGGAGCCGTATTGTTCATTTTGCTTTTATTTTTTATGGTGTATTTAATTAAGTTTCAAGAGAGAGCGATTTTAGATGAAACTCTTGAGGAAGATGAGATTTTGGTAATATCTAAGACAATAACCTACTTTTTATTGGGTGGATTTTCTTTGTGGTTAGGTTCTGAAACTCTGATCAAGGGGGCAGTGAATCTGGCTGAAAATCTGGGTGTGAGTGAACGGATTATCAGTGTTACTATAGTTTCTGTAGGAACCAGTATACCAGAGCTTTCAGCCTCAATTATAGCCATCATCAACAAAGAAAAAGCCATTTCTATGGGTAATCTTATTGGTTCTAATATTTTTAATATTCTGGCTGTTATGGGTATAACTTCAATGATCCATCCAGTAGAGATTCAGGACCCGGGATTACTGAGTAATGATATATGGTGGATGTTAGGCATTTCTATTTTGATACTTCCCTTTTTGTTTTATCCAAAAAGGGACAAGTTAGGGTTGATCCATGGTCTAGTATTGATTACGCTTTACAGTATATTTATATTTCCTTTATTTATGTAAAAAAAATCCCACCTAAATGGCGGGATTTTAAATAAGAAACAATTCAGCTTTTTAATTAAATATATTAGTATTAAACAGCAGCTGACTTTACAGTTTTAATGATTCTACTTGCAATTTTGTATGGATCACCATTAGAAGCAGGTCTTCTATCTTCTAACCATCCTTTCCATCCATTTTCGACTGTCATGATGGGAATTCTTATAGAAGCTCCTCGGTCAGAGACACCATAACTGAATTGATCGATTGATTGTGTTTCATGATCACCAGTCAGCCTTTGGTCATTATCAGCTCCGTAAACATCAATGTGCTCTTTGACAACAGGTCTGAAAGCCTCACATATTTTTTCGTAGGTTTCTTTTGAACCACAAGTTCTAAGAGTTTCGTTGGAAAAATTGGCGTGCATACCCGAGCCGTTCCAATCAGTAGCTCCAAGAGGTTTTGGGTGCCAGTTAACTGCAAGCCCATATTTTTCACCTATACGTTCCAATAGATATCTGGAAATCCACATTTGATCTCCTGCTTCTTTTGCTCCTTTTGAAAAACACTGGTACTCCCACTGTCCTGATGCTACCTCTGCATTAATACCTTCGACATTAATGCCTGCTTCAAGGCATTGCTCCAAATGTTCTTCAATCATTTCTCTACCAAATGCATTCTTTGCTCCAGCAGAACAATAAAATTGCCCCTGTGGTGTTTGGTCTTTAGGAAAACCAAGTGGTAGGTTAGTTTCAGGATCCCACAAGAAGTATTCTTGCTCAAATCCAAACCAGAAATCGTTGTCGTCATCATCAATAGTAGCTCTACCATTAGAGACATGCGGAGTTCCGTCAGCATTTAAAACCTCTGTCATAACTAAATATCCATTTTTTCGGTCAGGATCTGGGTAGATGGCAACAGGTTTTAATAGACAATCTGAGGAGTTCCCTTCAGCTTGACGAGTTGAAGAACCGTCGAATGACCATAGTGGGCAATCTTCTAAAGTACCGCCAAATTCACTTACGATTTTTGTTTTGCTTCGTAAACTGGCAGTCGGCTCATAGCCGTCTAGCCAGATATATTCCAATTTAGACTTGCTCATATATTTTATATTTTGTTAGAATCTCGTAAAAATAAAATTTCTTTACAATACCACCTCTATTTGGGGTACCAATTATAAGATCATTACACATTTTTATGAACACCCTAATTTTTAGGGGGGTAAATTTCCAATTTTGCAAATATTATGGACGCTTACCTGAATTTTTTCATTTATAAATTATCTTTGTTATAGTTTCCAAAGCGCTTAACTAATGAATTACCTAAGAAAAAAAAGTTTAGAAAATCTTTTTGATAAACAACCCCAAACTTTTCAAAACGATCAAAAATATTCTTCTTTATTTGCAAGTAATGTCTTTACGAATGAGGTGTTAGAACAATACGTTAACAAAGATGCATTCAATCAGATAGTCCTCTCGGTTAATAAGGGTTCAAAAATTAGTCGATCTTATGCAGATCAAATTGCTGCTTCACTTAAAGCATGGGCCTTGTCTAAAGGAGCTACCCATTACACCCATTGGTTTCAACCTTTGACAGGAGGCACGGCCGAAAAACACGATGCTTTTTTTGATATAAAATTTTCAGGGAAACCTATAGAAAGCTTTGATGGTAGCCAGTTGGTACAACAAGAACCAGATGCATCCAGTTTTCCAAGTGGAGGTATAAGAAATACTTTTGAAGCTAGGGGTTATACAGCTTGGGACCCTACTTCTCCAGCCTTTATTTTAGGAAAAAACCTTTGTATTCCAACGATTTTTGTTTCTTACACTGGTGAAGCATTAGATTATAAAACTCCATTACTTAAGTCCATTCAGACCCTTGACGCTGCCGCTCCGGAAATTTGTAAATATTTTGATAAAAATGTAACTAAAGTAAATGCCACTTTGGGCTGGGAACAGGAGTATTTTTTGGTGGACAGGGCATTAGCTGCCTCCCGTCCTGATTTGATTATAACAGGTAGAACACTTTTTGGTCATCAACCCTCCAAAGGACAACAATTAGACGATCATTATTTTGGTTCTATCCCTCCCAGGGTAATAGCCTACATGCAAGAACTCGAATACACATCCATTCAACTTGGTATTCCACTGAAAACCCGTCATAATGAGGTTGCACCCGGTCAATTTGAGTTGGCACCGATTT
>JAYPMF010000149.1:0-3799 GCA_038129785.1 Flavobacteriaceae bacterium | reverse complement strand
CGCGCGACCCCCAACAACCCAACTCAATCCGGACCAAACATTTACCAACACCGAACCGCGATCCGTTCAGAAAACATGGTATCTTGGGCACCTAGCATTTATCCCTGGTCTGAACAGGAGTATTTACAGTCCTGGCCGGATTGGATAAACGATGGCTATGCAGATTTTATCGTCCCTCAATTTTACCGGTACAAACTAGAGGATTATTCAAAAATTGTTGACCAATTGGAAACTCAACTCGATCAAGAAGAAAGAAAACGGATTTATGCGGGAGTATTAACTTCTTTGGGTGGAGGATATCGAGTCAATGATACTCTTTTGGTTAAAATGGTGAATTATCATAGGTCCAAAAACATCATGGGTGAAGTATTTTTTTACTACGAAACTTTTAATCGCTAACTCACACAATTAATCCAATATTTTAACATTCCTGGGTGGGGTTCTTTTACTTGAGGATCATTGAAAAAGTTTGGGGTAATTTGATACCTTTGGCCCCACCAACAATAACAATTAACCATAACAAATCAAATGAAAAAAAAACAAATTCAAGTGTGGCAGGGCAAAGGATCCCAAATTCTAAAACAAATATTTGTATAAACAACAATTTTCAATACAATATTATTTTTTTATTTTCTAAATATTCCTCTAATACAATTCTTTTAACTTATGTAATGATAATTTTTACTGATATTAAATTTTAAAGTATAAAGATTAAAATCAATAGCGACCCACATCGAGTTTGATTTTTGTGAATTTCATATATTGTATTGAAAGAATTTCCATGAAGAAGCAAATTCTACTTTTAGCGATGGTTCCTTTTATTGGTTATAGTAATATAAATAAGGAGGTGCTCCCGCTGATAATTATTTCTAATGTAAAAGATTCTTTGTCTTTTGAACATGATATCAAAAGGTTTTCAGCGGGTTTAAAATTTGGATTACCCTACATGGCAGTTATAGGTGCTCAGTATACCCTACCATTTTTTGACAATCACTTTGCTCCCTACTTCGACTACTCTCAATATTCGTATGAGGATTTTAACAGGGAAGCCCAGTTTCGTTTTTCTGAATGGGGTATATCATACTTTGCAAAAGAAAAAGGGAAAGGAGTTTATTTTGGTATTAGTAATTCTAACCTAAGTTATCAAGCTGATTTTACAAATATTATTTTAAAAAATGATTCTAAAGGTTCCGGGACAGGGAAAGTGGATATGAGGACGACCAACCTTAGACTTGGACTAAAAACAGCAGGTGCCTTATACTTCAGAATTGAAGTAGGATATGGTTTTGGTAATTTACCAAAGTTGGTGACTTTCACGGCAACAGACGATTTTAATCCCAACCATAAAGAGCTCACAATTAAAGATATACCTGGAATTGATGGAGTTTCGGAAAATGGAATGTTGGTCGGTAATCTTGGCTTTGGAATTAGCTTTTGATATTAATCGAAAGGAAGCTCTTTTATTAAAATATCATCAAAAATGAAAAGAAGAAATTTTTTTAGTAAGCTGAGTATGGCGATTTATGGCTTTTTAGGTCTTGGTTCATTTGAGACCAAATCGCAAATTGCCTATAAAAGTCTAAAACCTTTCAAAAGCACTTCCTTTTCTATTGGAACATGGAATTGTCCTCAAGCAATCTTAATCTCAGGTAAATTGATGCAATCGGGAATTTCTGCATTGGACGCTGTTGTCAAAGGTGTTGCTTTTGAGGAGGCAAATGAGGAGAATTCTACAGTGGGCATAGGAGCCTCTCCTGATCAATCAGGTCGTGTAACTTTAGATGCTTGTGTAATGGATTATAAAGGGAATTGTGGGGCTGTGATGGCAGTAGAAAATATTCTACATGTCGCTAAATTAGCCCAAAAAGTTATGGAGGATACTCCACATGTGAACTTAGTGGGAGCGGGTGCTGAGGAATTTGCTTACAGCAAAGGGTTTAAAAAAACAACACTACTAACTCCTGCAGCAAAAAAAAGATGGGAAGCCTGGTTGCAAAAATCTAAATATTCCCCTGAGATAAATGCCGAAAACCACGACACTATTGGTATGTTATGTTTGGATAATTATGGAAATCTCTCTGGCAGTTGCACTACAAGTGGATTAGCATATAAAATGAAAGGTCGCGTGGGTGATTCACCTATTATTGGATCAGGACTATTTGTAGATAACGAGGTGGGAGCTGCCACAGCGACTGGTTTGGGCGAGGCTGTAATTAAAACTGTGGGGGCTTTCTTAATTGTGGAACTTATGAGAAATGGGTGGTCGCCCCAAAAAGCTTGTGAGGAGGCCATACATAGAATCCTTTCCAAACAAAATGGGAAACCGGATTTCCAAGTAGGTTTTATTGCCATTAATGTTGCAGGAGAAAAAGGTGCTTACAGCATTCATAATGGCTTTTCATATACCTACTTTAAATCCGGAAAAGCTATAAATATTTCTTCGGCCAGCGCTTATTGATCCTAAGAGCAATCTCAATAGGGTTTCAACACAGCATAAATTATAATTTTCAGATACCCACCCAGTGTAGCATGGTTTTCATCAAATCGGAAAAATCACAGAGTATTTAATAATGTAGAGTCAGTAAATTATTTGCCAGTTGTGGTTTCTCTTCTGTAAACCCAAAATGCTCCTATTTTACCATCCTCAACATATACATCTGCTATGTCATAAAAAGTTTTATTTTCACCATTAACCAATAAATCAATTTTATGACCTGAAATTACCCAGGAACCTGGTTGAGAATCTACTTTCATTGTGTAAGAAAATATTGGATTCCATTTGGGATTTTCTTGTTCAAACCATGAACTCAACAGTGCTCTATGAGCATTTTTATCAGGAACAACGCTTCCATCAGGACCATATATTTTAAAAACTCCAAATTGTTTTGTTGAATCTGCATTCATTTGATTTATGGCTTCAATATCCCTTTTGTTGTGGGCTTCAATATAATTGTCCCACAAGTCGAGATTTTCTGGATTTGCATCGTTTACATCATAAATTTTGCCATCTTTTTTTAAATATCCAGGGGCTCTTTCAGCTTTGTTTTCTGAACTAACTTTTTCAGCACATGAATTAAGTAATATTAGAGATAATATCAGTAACGTTATTTTTTTCATTATTAAATATTAAGAAAGTTTTATCATCATAAAATCCTTTGATTACTGTTAATTGTAAAGTAAAAACTTTTCAACCTTTTGCTTCACCAAAGGATTAAAAATAAATTTGCAATTTTAATTTGAAATGAGTGGCTAGATGAAAATCATGAGCTGAAAAAAGAATGTAACTTAATCTTTAGTTAAGATTACTTAAATTAAGAATTCTAAATATTAGATAGCTGCATGTCATCTGAGAAAAAGAGGGAAACGAGATTTCGAGATTTCAGATAGGTAGTTTTTTTATGCCTCTTGGGTACTGACCTCAAATTCACCACAAGTATATTTTTCACTGACATCAACTTTATGAATACCACAAGTCATTTCAGTGAAAACGAGATTGTCACAATTTACGCAACTGTTACTTAAACTTAAATCTTTCATTTTTTTAATTTTAACAAATTTAATATAAAAATAACACAAACACTTGATTTACAATAATTTATAATTAGAATTAATAAATATAAAAAATTCTATAAAGCTAACAGTTAATCAAAGAAGATTTGTAAACCTTAATAATTCTAAGTTAGTTGCAATTGTATTCTTGAACAGTATAAACAATTGCATCAATGGAAAATGTTGATCCAACCCCAATATTCAATCTATTTAAAGCAGTCAGATAATCACGCGAAAATAATATACTTCC
>JAYPMF010000148.1:0-3833 GCA_038129785.1 Flavobacteriaceae bacterium | reverse complement strand
CAATTAACATGCCAGGTACTTCACCGGAATTTTCATCTGAAATAAAACGAACCAATGATTTGGTAAATTCTGTTGAGTTTTCCAAGATTTCAGATTGAGGTCTGTTAAGCTCCATTAATGCCTCAGTCGTTGCTTGAGATAAGCGCTTCACCCATGCTGGTCCATATCCGTTCCATTCTTGTAATTGGGGAAGAATTTGTGAGAGTAATGAATCGGGTGAACTGTAAAAACTAGCTAAATCTAATGGAACTGCTGTGTTGTCTACATAACTTTTGAATATACTTTTGGTTGCTGCCAGGAAAACCCCATCTGAAAGCTCCCAATCTGTCTTTTTGGATACAAGGTATTTAACCGCTTCGAAGAAATCCTCTTCAGTGGGAGTTTTTCCATCAAATAACTTTTCTAATCCAGGACTTGTAGTTATTGAGCCATCGTTAGATGCTTCGAAGGTAGAAGATATACTTTCAGGAACATATTTCAGGTCAGGGTCATTTTGAAATTCTTCAAGATTTGCTTGATCGTTCGTTGGTTGGATATCATCACCTAGATTTTGATTAAATTCACTGTAAGCCCTCCTTTGTGACAGTGTATCATTTTTTTTAAGGGACTGTGTATTGATGAGAAGCTTTGTCTCAAGTAAATCTAATCCTTCCTCAGCATACAATTGAAAGTGAAAGCTAAAAATGGTTATCCAAAAGAATTTTGAGCGAGAATAAAACACGATTCTATAAATATCTTCCACCACACAGCTCATAGCAAATACAAAAAGGTTCTATATCTGCTGTCTTGCAGATGATAGGGCGAGGCCGAATGTAAAACAAAAAAGGCCTAAACAAGCAGGAGTTCTCGTGGGAAAGTCAAAAAAGCTGTACAGAAGAATCATCATAACTCCTGCCATGAGCAGTTTTGTATTCAAGTTGAAACTCCCTACTAAAGCTGCAACGGCAATTATAAGTATTGGAATAAATATAACTAACATTCCTAAAAGTCCCCACTCGCACCACCATTCAATCCAATCATTGTGAGCATGAGCGACCAAGGGAATGTATGGATTGTGTGCTGCATCTAACCCAACACTTCTGGCATCCCTGACATAATTAGATTGGAAAAGAGGATTGATGGATGGATAGGAATTAAATCCATGACCAAAACTGGGTTTTTGACTACCCACATTTAAAGCATCCATCCATAAATACCATCGAAGTGGTAATTTGCCATTGGAAATTTCATTAAGTTGTATTTTGGAAATATTAAGCATTTCCTTTGCAGTAGAATTATTTGATTTCAAAAATATGAAAAAAGATAAGCCAATGAGCGAAACTGGCAGAATAATAAATGCGAATATTTTTACTAATTTAAATTGAAAATAATATCTTAAAAATAAAAATGTGATCAATAAAACTGAAAGGAGCAATATAATTACTCCAGACCTTGAACCTGAATAAATTATACTCGCGATAATAATAAAGCAACATAGCAAAACAAATATAAATCTATTAGATCTTAAAATATTATTTCCCCAGTTGCATATTTCTTCGTATATAATACAAGACCCATAAAAAATAGAAAGTATGGCAAATGCAGACCAATGGTTTTTGTAGGTGAAAGTGGAGAAAAAGTACCTTGGCTCTGGAGTGTCCCAAATGCCTAGTATTTCAAGTTTAGAATCAGATGGAACATAGTAGAACTTTTGCATTATTCCAACAAAAGCAAGAAGTGTACAATTGATTAAAATAAGCCATAATGAAAAATGTATGTTTCTGGAATTTGCTTTGCTAAATATTAATATATATACGATTAAGAAATTACTAAACCAGAATAGAAAGTTTTGTGTTAATCCATCCTCAACTATCGTCAAGGAAGGTAAATACCAAATGTTTTCAAACTTAATTTTGTCATAGATCTCGTTCATTAATACCAATAAGTCTTCATTTTTTTTGGGTTTGAATTTTGATCTGTATGTCTCCAAGGAATCAAAGAAGATTGCAAGTGATTGACTTTTAGAATGTTCGTTAGTCGCCAAAATACTTCTAAATCGCTGAGAAAGAAACTGTGCGGCATGTAAATCGTTAGAAGACTGCAACCTTTTATAAAAATTCAATTCTTTAAGATCTTCATGATCTATGGCCCGAAAACTTGGATTTAAAAAGGAAATTAAAAACAAAACTGGTATAGTTGTAGTGAAAAGAACAGCGATCCTGTTCAATTTCCCCCAACGAATATCTCTCAACGAGAGTAGTAAAAGGAGGATAAGTAATATTCCTGTAAGAAGTTTGAATATGCCTTCCGCCAACCCCGCTTTAAGCCAAGGAATTAACAATATGTATAAAATGTATAGCCTAAACATAAATCTCTGTAGTTGATAGCGGTAGTTTTAATTTTTTGTTGGAGTTGACAAGGTCTGGAATAAAAATTCAATTGTATTATTGTTTCAGTATGAAGTTTTACCTTTTTTTGCCCTTTACTGCTCTTTTGATGTTCCAAAGCAATCAATTGTTCGCCTTGGTTGAAGGGAAGTTTGGAAAATTAGATGTAAGTGCTTCGCTGAGAGCTACCTACGATTCTAAAGTTTTTGCAATGCCCTCCAGTAGCTTCAATGAGATAAAGTCAAGTGGTCGATCAAATGAAATAGAAAGCGAAGATGATTTTATTCTGTCTTTCTCGCCTGCTATGCATTTCAGTAATAAAATTGGTCTCCTAAAGCTGTCTGGTTCTGCAGGTGTTAACATAACCCATTACATGCTGAATGAAGATAAAAGTTTCATTACACCTACCACATCTTTATCAGTTGATTTTGATGATACGCTCGCTCTAAAGAAGAGAATCTCTAACAACGCGAAGATTAGGTTTGAGTCCACATTTGATGTTGGGCAGGTAGTGGGTGCCAGCGTTCTTGATCAAGATTTAGTCTCCTACACCTACATCAATAGTGGATTTAATGTTCGTTATAATCACAGCGAAAAGTTTGGCTTAGGCGGAGGAACTTCTTATTCCTATCGTTTTTACCAAACGAGCAGAGACTCTAATGATCAAATTAATTTCGATTTTTCTACTCTTCCCTTAAGTGCCCGTGCTTTCTACATATATTCTGATAAATTGGATTTCTTTACAAATTACACCTTTTCAAGGAGTAAGGCGGATAGCGGAAATGATGATGAGCTTACGAGCTCTCGTTCTCATTCCATCTCGGTTGGTGCGGATGGAGAATTCTCATCCAAGCTTAGCGGATCTGCTTCCGTGGGCTATTCCCTTTTAGATTTTGACTACGACGGAACCCCCAACCAGCACAATTTAATTACCAACTTATCTCTTAAGTGGAAGTATAACTCTAAGACCAGCTCTGATGTATCCCTTTCAAGGGCTACTTCACCTTCAGCCACTGGCCAGTCAACAATATCCACCTCTTTGCGATCAGGTCTTAATCACCGCTTTACTGATACTTGGTCTGGTTCAGCTTACATTAGCACCGGATTGACTGATTATACTACGATTACCGATGGCTCCTATTCGATGTCAAATCATGGTTTGGGGATTAATCTCTCCAAAAAAATCAGTCAGGTGCTATCCGCATCTGGTGGTTATGATCTTACTTATTCTAGTTCTCGTGGTGATTCCTTTGTAAGACATGTACTTCATGGACAAGTTACAGGCAGATTTTAAGTATTTTTCATTTTTATCATTTTTCCCCCACTTATTCTTCAGTCTAGTGGTTGGGCTTTCTTTGAATTTAAATGCACAAGTTTCGTATAATGTGGATCCCTCTGTCCTAAAAGACCCCTCAGGCTATAAATTGCGTTCAAACGATCGGATTAGAGTTGTAGTCCGAGGAGAGC
>JAYPMF010000147.1:0-3834 GCA_038129785.1 Flavobacteriaceae bacterium | reverse complement strand
TATACCCCTAAAAACAATGCCATGAAAGCGGCAAAATTGAAAGGTAAAGATTTAGCCTTATGGAAATTCAACCGCTATCTGAAAGACTACCTCAGAACAATCCAATCTGTTGATGATGGTGTGGGCGAAGTACTCGCGTATCTAGATGAAAATGGACTGGCAGAAAACACCATTGTCATTTATACTTCCGATCAAGGATTCTATTTGGGAGAGCACGGTTGGTTTGATAAAAGATTTATGTATGAAGAATCTCTGAGAACACCACTTTTAATGCGATACCCAAAAGAGATCAAAGCCGGGACACAAATAGATCAATTGATCCAGAACCTTGATTTTGCCCCCACTTTTTTGGACTATGCGGGAATACCCATCCCTCAGGACATGCAAGGAGAGTCATTTAGAAAGGTTGTCAGTCAAGAAAACTCCGAATGGCGTGATGCTATTTATTATACCTATTATGAGTACCCTTCAGTTCATATGGTCAAAAGACACAATGGAGTTAGAACCGACCGCTATAAACTCATGCATTTTTATTATGACATCGACGTATGGGAAATGTACGATTTGGAAAAGGACCCGAGAGAAATGAGCAATATTTACAACGACCCTTCCTATTCAGAGATTAAAGAAATGATGCACAAAAGGTATGACGAAATGCGAGAAAAATATGGAGATTCCGATGCCTTAGACAAACAGTTTATCGATAGCTATGTCAACCGCTAAATCCTCGTAAAAAATTAAAAACACAACCCTTTTTTCTTTACAGCCAAAAGGGTTTTTTTATAAAATTGAAAGTGAGATGAGAAGTATTTTCGGCTTTTTTTTTATTTCGGTCATCATCGTGGCATGCCAGCGGAATCAGACTCCTAATATTATTTTGATCATGGCTGATGATCAGGGATGGGGCGATGTGGGTTATAACGGCCACCCCCATTTGAAAACCCCTCACTTAGATGAGATGGCCCAGAATGGTGCTGTTTTTACACGTTTTTACTCTGCAGGCTCGGTATGTTCTCCTACTCGTGCAAGTGTTATGACCGGAAGACATCCCGCACGAATGGGTATTTGCAGTGCTAATTGCGGTCATGTTAGGTCCCAAGAGATCACCCTGGCTGAGATGGTTAAAGAAAAAGGCTACCGCACCGGGCATTTTGGCAAATGGCATTTGGGAACCCTCACCAGAGACATAACTGATGCCAATCGTGGTGGAAAAAAAGAAAATGATATTCACTACGCCCCCCCTTGGGATCATGGTTTTGACGTCAGTTTTGTCACCGAGTCCAAAGTTCCAACTTGGGATCCTATGATTACCCCCCCTCAGTCTGCGGAGGATGTTAAGGCAAGCCTCATGGAAGGAGGTCCTTTTGGCACATACTATTGGACAGGTCCAGGTCATCGGGTGACACAAAATCTCCTAGGTGATGACTCTCGGGTAATCATGGATCGGGTTATCCCTTTTATTGAAGAATCTGTTAGTAGCAAAAAAGCATTTTTATCAATCATTTGGTTTCACGCACCACATTTGCCTGTATTGACAGGAGAAAAATACAGATCTCTCTATACGGACCTCAGCGAAGACCAACAACACTATTACGGGGTTATCTCTGCCCTTGATGAACAGGTAGGGCGTTTGAGGAATCTACTCAAAAGGTTGGGAGTGGCAGAAAACACCTTGATTTTTTATACTTCTGACAACGGACCTGAAACATCAAAAAAAGTACGAGACAAAAATATCCCTCATGGAAGGGCACAAGGAATTACCAAAGGCCTGCGTGGAAGAAAAAGAAGTCTTTACGAGGGCGGGATCAGGGTACCCGGTATCGTGGAATGGCCAGACAAAATTAGCTCTGGAACTCGGGTGGACGTTCCCTGCTTTACCTCCGATTACTTTCCCACTATTGCTCATGTCTTGGGCATTGATACGCAAAAATACCAACGTCCCTATGACGGTGAAAACCTGACCCCTTACTGGAACAAAAAAAAGCTTAAAAGAACAAAACCCTTGGCTTTTCAATTCAACAAACAATTTGCCCTAATCGATAATGATCACAAGTTGTATGGTCTTTCTGACCAAGCATCACAACTTTATGATTTAGGAAAAGACACCAGAGAAGAAAACGATCTGTCAAGCGTGCAACCCAAAAAGCTCAAGGCTCTACAAGCTCTTTTTAGGGATTGGAATTTGTCCGTTCAAAACAGTAATGCAGGGGGGGATTATTAATTTTACCCTAACTTGCTATAACATTAAAAAAGATAGAGGATGAGGCACATTCAGGAATTGATCGATCTAATCACTTTGAAGAAGACGGGTGAAAACACCTATCAAGGCCAAAACTTCAAGACCTCATGGGGACGAGTATTTGGGGGGCAGGTTTTGTCGCAGTCCCTCAATGCTGCATACCAGACCGTTGCCGATGATCGCTTTGCACATTCTCTTCACGGTTATTTTATTCTTGGAGGAAACTTGGAATTGCCAATCACCTATGAGGTGGACATCATAAGGGATGGGAAAAGTTTTACTACCCGCCGGGTGGTGGCCTTTCAGGAAGGCCGCGCTATCTTCAACATGTCCGTTTCTTTTCAATTACTTCAACAAGGGGTTGAACATCAAAACGCAATGCCCAATTATATTCCTCCAGAAAAACTTTTGAGTGATCTGGAGCAGTTGGAAATGCAAAAAATAGACCCAGAAGTATTCAAACGATTTAAAAAAATCAAACCGGAGGTGATAGAGTTTCGACCGTTAGAAAAGCTTATACTTAGTAAGGAAATCAACGCCCCGGCAGAGAGCAATTATTGGTTTCGTTCCAAAGAGTCCACTCCCTTTACAATGCCGCTTCAGCATCAGCTGTTGGCCTATATTTCTGACTATGGCCTTCTCAGAACTGCCACTCTACCCCATAAAAAAGAACTCAGTAAAAGCCAAACTTTCTATACCAGCCTTGACCATGCCATGTGGTTCCACCGGCCCTTTTCTTTAGACCAATGGTTGTTATATGCCATGGATAGCCCCAGTGCATCTAACTCCCGCGGATTTTCCAGAGGTTCCATCTTTGACCGAGAAGGTTTGTTGGTAGCTTCTACTGCTCAGGAAGGTTTGATCCGACAGTTGTCCTGACTAACCCATTATTTTTTGGGATATTGGACGTTATTAAAAAGGGGACTTTCACTCTGAAAAAACTAAAACAAGGCTAAAACTCGTCTTACAGCTTAAAATTTTTAAAACATACACACTTAACTTATGTAAATCAAGTATTCATTTAAATTAAATGGGATCTATTACTTCAGATTACAACATTCATATTTATAGCATGTTAATAATTGAATATCATTATATTAAACCTAATTGTGAAAAATACAGAATAAAAAAACAAAAAGTTATCTATAAAATTAAAATAAGAATCAATAATTGTTGATTCCTACTCTTAAGATGACTTTGTTTTTGTAAGACTAATTAATCAATATAATCTTTTTAAACCCATAAAAAGTGATTGAGATCGTGTCCATTTTAACTGTGAAAGATTTAAATCAAAAATTGAAAATCTCTGTTTATTACTTTTCCCTTTTCTAACCTCCTTTAATGTCTTTTCTTTTTAATTTGCAATAAATCCTCGAGATGGAAATTGGACTATTAGTTTTATCAGTTTTGACTATTGGGTTACTATTGTTTTTGATCTTCAAAAAACAGGGTAGCAATGGTATGACGATTGAATTGCGGGAGTTGATCAAGGGCGAATTTTACCAAAACCGAGAGGAGTTGACCAAAAACCTTAGGGAAACTCGTTTGGAAATCACCCAAAGTATGGAACGCCTCAATGAGGTTTTGGCCAAAAA
>JAYPMF010000146.1:0-3885 GCA_038129785.1 Flavobacteriaceae bacterium | reverse complement strand
TTAACACCTAGTTCAAATTCCGATTGATCCATGACACGACATTGTCCGAGTTGGTATAATTTATCTGCTAGTGAAAGTTGATTGAAATAATTTGCCATTATGATGATGGGTTTATGTTAATTATCTGATTTAAATTTTTTAAGGATTTCGCTGATGCCCATTTTAGATTTTGTAACTGAGATACGTCCTGATCGAACAAATTGAAGCAAACCAAAAGGAGCTAAATCTTGATACAAACGGTCAGTTTCTTTTCGGAATCCTGTTTTTTCTATAACGAAATACTCTGGCGAAACTGTAACTATATTGGCATGTGATTCTTTAATAATGTTTTGAATGTGTCTTTCTTCAAATAAAGCACTTGACTTTACTTTATATAGAGCACTTTCTTGAAAAATAGTTTCCTCATCTGTATGATAAAAAGCTTTGATAACATCGACCTGTTTTTCAATTTGCTTGATAAGTTTTTTTACACCTTCCTCTTGTAATTTAACAATGATAATGAACCTGAAAACGTCTTTGATTTCGGACTGTGAAGTTGTCAAACTTTCAATATTTATATGACGCTTCAAAAAAATTGATGAGATGCGATTCAACAAGCCAACGTTGTTCTCGGAATAGATCGAAATGGTAAAAGTTTTCTCCATTGTGATTACAATTATTTAAGACGTATGTCAGAAACCGATGCTCCAGTAGGAATCATAGGAAAAACATTGTCCTCTTTTTCGACACATACCTCAAGGAAATAAGGTTTGTCAGAGGCAATCATTTCGGCCACTGCAGCATCAAGATTTTCTCTTTTGTCAACTTTCTTAGCATCCAAATAGTAACCTTTTGCAATTGTTATAAAATCAGGATTTACCATCTCTGTAGAGGCATAACGTTTATCAAAAAATAATTGTTGCCACTGCCTTACCATCCCCAAAAACTCATTGTTTAAAACTACAATTTTCACAGCGGCTTGAGTTTGAAAAATAGTTCCCAATTCTTGAATGGTCATCTGGTATCCACCATCGCCGATCACAGCCACAACCTCTCTTTCGGGAGCCCCCATTTTAGCCCCTAAGGCTGCAGGAAGCGCAAAACCCATTGTTCCCAGTCCTCCTGAAGTGACATTGCTTCTTGAACGAACAAAATCCGTATACCTACAAGCTACCATTTGGTGTTGTCCTACATCAGTCACCAAAACAGCATCACCTCGGGTATGTTTGTTAATGGAAACAATGACCTCACCCATTGTCAAACCCTCTTTTTGGGGATATAAATCCTTATCTATGACTTCTTTGACCTCCACTTTCATCAATTCATCAAAACGATCTATCCATTGATCATGGGATTTTTTCTGAATCAAAGGGATCAAGCTACGCAAACTCTCTTTGCAATCTCCAAGTAAGGGTATATCGACCTTAACATTTTTATTTATTTCGGCAGGATCAATCTCAAAATGAATGATCTTGGCTTGTTTGGCGTAAGTATCTAAATTTCCTGTTACACGATCATCGAATCGCATTCCAATCGCAATTAAAAGATCACATTCGTTTGTCAACAAATTGGGTCCGTAATTTCCATGCATCCCCACCATACCTACATTAAGTGGATGAGCTGTTGGTAGTGCGGACAGTCCCAAAATAGTCCATGCGGCAGGAATACCGGACTTTTCCACAAAGGCTTTGAATTCGTCCTCAGCTCCACCCAAAATAACCCCCTGACCCCAAACAATAAAAGGTTTTTTTGCATTGTTAATCATTTCAGCTGCTTGGGTAACAGCTTGAGTATCCAAAGCGGGAGCTGGTTTATAACTTCTTACCCCTGTACATTTTTGATAATTAAAATCCAGAGTTTCAAACTGAGCATTTTTTGTAATGTCGATCAAAACGGGACCTGGTCTACCTGATTTGGCAATATAAAAAGCTTTAGCAAAAATTTCAGGAATTTCATCAGCATTTGTGATTTGATAATTCCATTTAGTCACTGGAGTGGAAATACCAATAATGTCAGTTTCTTGAAAAGCATCGGAACCCAAAAGATGAGATCCCACCTGTCCTGTTATACAAACCATAGGAGTAGAGTCGATCTGTGCATCTGCAATTCCTGTTACAAGATTTGTAGCCCCTGGTCCTGAGGTTGCGATGGCGACTCCTACTTTTCCAGAGGTTCTCGCATATCCTTGTGCCGCATGTGTTGCTCCCTGTTCATGACGAGTCAACACATGACTCAATTGATCCTGAAACTTGTACAATTCATCGTAAACGGGCATTATAGCACCACCGGGGTAACCGTAAATCAAGTCAATACCCTCGGCCAATAAACATCTAATCACGGCTTCGGCGCCACTAATTGTGATACTTTTTGTTACTACCTCTTGTAAGGCAATTTGATCCTTTGTTTTCATTTGATTAATTATCGGTGACACAACCTTCTGAGGCAGTGGACACAGTTTTTATGTATTTGTGCAAAACCCCCTTAGAAAATTTATATGGAGGTTGTACCCAACTTTTTTTTCTGATCTCAATTTCTTTATCTGATAAATTCACACTCAAGGTGTTGGTTTCAGCATCAATAGTGATTATGTCACCGTCTTTCAATATACCAATTACTCCTCCCTCTTGAGCCTCTGGAACTATATGTCCTACTACAAAACCATGGGTTCCTCCTGAAAACCTTCCATCAGTAATCAAAGCAACATCTTTACCCAATCCGGCACCCATAATGGCAGCTGTTGGTTTTAACATTTCAGGCATTCCAGGACCACCTTTTGGGCCCTCGTAACGGATCACCACTACATCTCCTTTTTTAACTTTTCCGGCTCCTATTCCATCGTTAGCATCAAATTCACCATCAAAAACTCTTGCAGGGCCAACAAACTTCAAACCTTCTTTTCCAGTTATCTTAGCTACTGACCCTAATGTTGCTAAATTTCCTTTAAGGATCCTGATATGTCCGGTGGGTTTGATCGGATTTTCAAGAGGTCTTAACAAGTCTTGTCCCGCTTTTAGGGGGGAAACTTCTGATAGATTTTCGGCCAAGGTTTTACCTGTAATTGTAATACAATCACCATGAAGCATCCCATTTCCAAGCATAAATTTTAATACAGCAGGGACTCCTCCAATAGCATGAAGGTCTTTCATCAAATATTTACCGCTTGGTTTGAGGTCGGCTAGAAAAGGAGTTGTATCACTGATCTTTTGGAAATCATCTATGGACAAGTCAATACCCGCAGCATGAGCGATGGCCAAAAAATGTAAAACAGCATTGGTAGATCCTCCCAGTATAGATATCAGACGTAAGGCGTTTTCAAGAGAATTTTTGGTAACTATCTCCAATGGCTTTAGATCTGTTTCTATAAGTTTCCTCATAGCTGAACCTACAGCCTTGCAATCTTCTATTTTTTCTTGACTGACAGCAGGGTTTGATGAACTGTAGGGTAATGACATCCCCAAAGCTTCAATGGCGGAAGCCATAGTATTTGCAGTGTACATTCCTCCGCATGCACCAGCCCCGGGGCACGCATTTCGAATTACCTTTTTATATTCGTTTTCCTCTATTTTACCTGCTACTTTTTCTCCCCAAGCCTCAAAAGCAGAAACCACATCCAATTCTTTATCTCTGACACATCCCGAGGCAATGGTTCCTCCGTATACTAATATACTTGGACGGTTAAGTCGTAACATCCCCATCAATGCACCTGGCATATTTTTGTCACAGCCGACTACCGTGACTACTCCATCATATGACATGGCCTGAACGACGGTCTCAACCGAATCAGCAATAATATCTCGCGAAGGGAGAGAAAATCGCATACCTGGAGTCCCCATGGAAATTCCGTCACTCACGCCAATGGTATTGAAAATCAAACCCAACATTTGGTAGGGCGCAATACCTTCCTTG
>JAYPMF010000145.1:0-3925 GCA_038129785.1 Flavobacteriaceae bacterium | reverse complement strand
ATCTAATGTTTTGAGGAAGGACATTTCTTCCTCTCTGATAACATTGACAGAAATAGTTTTTTGCTTTTCTAACTCTGGAAAAACAGATTTGAGTTGGTTGTTGAGGGTATTGACCAAATGGTAAATAAAAGGTTCTTTTTGGTTTAGAAAGGTAAAACCATAGCGTATGGCTCTTCTGAGAATCCTTCTAATAACATAGCCTGCACCGGTATTGGAGGGTAATTGTCCATCTGCAATGGCCAGGTAAACGGTTCTTAGATGATCGGCAATCACTCTGATGGCGCGGTCTGTGTTTTCATCTGAACCGTACTTTGTGGCGGTTAGGGTTTCTATCTCTTTGATCAAAGGTGAGAAAACATCTGTATCGTAATTAGAGGTTTTACCCTGCAATACCATACAGAGCCTTTCAAAACCCATCCCAGTATCCACATGTTTTTGAGGTAAGGATTCCAAACTACCATTGGATTTTCTGTTAAATTCAATGAATACCAAATTCCAAACTTCAATTACTTGGGGATGGTCATGATTGATAAGATCAGCACCAGGAATTTTTGCTTTTTCTGCTTCAGTTCTGAGGTCAATATGAATTTCAGAACAAGGTCCACAAGGTCCTTGATCACCCATTTCCCAAAAGTTGTCTTTTTTATTTCCCAATAAAATTCTCTGCTCGGGGATAATGGCTTTCCAAATCTCGAAAGCTTCTGTATCTTTTTCAAGATTTTCGCTAGCATCTCCCTCGAAAATGGTAACATATATTTTATCTTGATCGATTTTAAAAACCGATGTCAATAACTCCCATGCCCATTCTATGCCCTCCTTTTTAAAATAATCCCCAAAACTCCAATTGCCTAACATTTCAAAAAATGTGTGGTGATATGTGTCAATTCCTACTTCCTCAAGGTCATTGTGTTTACCGGAAACTCTAAGACACTTTTGAGTGTCGACTACCCTTTTACTCTTGGGTTTTTGATGCCCCAAAAAATAAGGTTTGAATTGGTTCATTCCAGCATTGGTAAACATCAGTGTAGGATCATCTTTAACAACCATGGGGGCAGAGGGTACAATTGTGTGGGCTTTGGACTCAAAAAATTGGAGAAATTGTTTTCTAATTTCAGCAGACTTCATAGTTAGCTTTGATGTTTAAAAGCATTACAAATATAGTTTTTTAGATCGATAGCATTATTGAAAAAAGGGAAAGTGATGATGATTTAGATAATTTGTATATTTGTCAATAACTATGCCCATAGTGGCTTCCAAAGCTTTTTATGCCTAGGTTAAAATATTATTACGATCAAGAGTCGCTTTCATACCGCCCAGTAAATTCAAGCACGGTTTCCGCTATATCTAGTGTGGTATTATTTTTATTGTCATCCATTTTGTTTGGAATATTGGCATTATTCTTATTGTTAAATACGGATGCACTGAGCACCCCCAAAGAGTTACTTCAAGCCAGGGAAATAGAAAATTTCAAGTTACAATATGAATTATTGAATAAAAAGCTTGAAAAAATTGAAGAGGTTATGGCTAATGTTACTGACCGCGATAACAATCTTTACAGAGTCTATTTTGAAGCGAGTCCTATACCAGAGGCTCAAAGAAAAATGGGATTTGGTGGAGTTAATCGTTATAAAAAGTTAGAAGGTTATGACAACTCAGAACTGATTGTGAATACTACTAAAAGATTGGAAATTATGACAAAACAGGTAGTGGTTCAATCCCGATCTTTGGAAGAACTTGAAAGTTTGGCCAAAAGCAGAGAGGACCTACTGGAAGCCATGCCCTCTATTCAGCCTATTCACAAAAATGATCTAAAAAGAATGGCTTCGGGTTTTGGTTACAGAACTGATCCATTTACCAAAAAAAGAAGAATGCATTACGGAATGGATTTTACTGCTCTTCGAGGGACACCAGTGTATGCCTCTGGAGACGGTATTGTTGGTCGCGCAGACAGTAGAGCGGCTGGTTATGGGAAGCACGTTAGAATTGACCACGGGTTTGGTTATGTGAGTTTATACGCTCACTTGAGTGAATATAATGTCAGAAGGAGACAGAAAGTAAAACGTGGAGATGTCATTGGTTATGTAGGTAGTACAGGTCGATCTGCTGGGCCTCACCTCCACTATGAAATATTTAAAGACGGAAAAAGAGTTAATCCTTTGAATTATTACTCCGGTAATTTGACTGCCGAGGAATTTGACATAATGCTTAATTTGGCTCGACAGGAAAACCAATCGATGGACTAATGCATTTCACCCTTCCCGAAAAAAGATATTACAGAATTGGTGAAATCGCCAAAGCCTTTGATGTAAATCCCTCACTACTTAGGTTTTGGGAAAAAGAATTCAAGGAAATTGAACCAAAAAAAAAAGAAGGTGGATCCCGAAGGTATACCCCTGATGATGTGAAGGTTATTCAAAAAATTCACCATTTACTTAAGGAAAAAGGCTTGACCATAGAGGGGGCGAAAAAACAACTCAAACTAAAAAATCTTTCTGAAGATAGTAACCTTGATGTCATTCAAAAACTAGAACAACTCAAATCAGATCTTGTTCAACTTCGAGAAAATATTTGATTATTTTTTTCTAAAAAATAATTGAATTGGAATCCCATTGAAATCAAATCGCTCTCTTAGTTTATTCTCCAAAAATCTTTTGTAAGGCTCTTTTACATATTGAGGAAGGTTACAAAAAAAAGCAAATTGTGGGTGAGGAGTCGGTAATTGGGTACAAAACTTTATTTTGACAAACTTTCCTTTGTAAGACGGAGGTGGTTGATTTTCTATGATGGGAAATAAAGTATCATTTAATTTTCGGGTGGGGATTCGGTTGGATCGATTTTTATAAATGGAAACACCAGTTTCTATGGCTTTAAAAATCCTTTGCTTGTTTAAGGCAGAAATGAATACAATAGGTACATCTTTAAATGGTGAGGTTTTCTCTTTTATCTCTTGTTCAAAAAGTTTAGAGGATATGGTTTCTTTTTCTACAAGATCCCATTTATTAATCAAGATAACTATGCCTTTATTATTTCTATGCGCCAGCCAAAAAATTTTTTGAACTTGGCCATCAAAACCTCTAGTCGCGTCAACCAACAATAAACAAACATCGCAATATTCAATGGCTCTTACTGATCGCATTACTGAATAGAATTCAATATCTTCTTTTACCTTACTTTTTTTTCTTATTCCTGCAGTATCTACCAGATTAAACTCAAAGCCAAAACGATTGTATTTGGTATCAATACTGTCTCTGGTGGTTCCAGCAATATCGGTAACGATATACCTTTCTTGTCCTATCAATGCATTAATAAAAGAGGATTTTCCGGCATTGGGTCGGCCTACAACGGCAAATCTAGGTAATGCCAGCTCAGGTTGGATATGTTTGGGTAAAATCTTAACCAACTCGTCTAGCAATTCTCCAGTTCCACTTCCATTGATAGCAGAAACAGTGTATATATGTTCGTAACCCAAAACGTAAAATTCGTTCATATTTTCAATAACCTTCGAGTTATCCGCTTTGTTGGCAGTCAGAAAAACAGGCTTTTGAGAGCGTCTGAGAAGCTGGGCGATAGTTTCATCCATTCCAGTGAGACCATCTGCCACATCGACCATAAAAAGAATGGCATCAGCCTCTTCGATGGCCAGGTTAACTTGCTTATCAATTTCTTTTTGAAAAATATCATCACTACCTTGGACATAGCCTCCAGTATCTATCAAACTAAACTCTATACCATTCCAATCAGATTGACCATAGTGTCGGTCTCTTGTGACGCCACTAACTGCATCTACAATTGCTTCTCTTTTTTTAATCAAACGATTAAAAAAAGTAGATTTTCCCACATTAGGTCTTCCCACAATTGCAACAATACCCCCCATTAAGGTTTATTTGAGTGTAAAAGTAAGTGAATTTGTGAGATTTCTTTAGGG
>JAYPMF010000144.1:0-3961 GCA_038129785.1 Flavobacteriaceae bacterium | reverse complement strand
AGTCAAAGGAACGGTCGCCATCAATATTTTCCTAGGAATAGTTATATTTTATGTCATTTGGAAGTTGACAGACATCCTGAACTTGGATGTCTTAAGTAACATACTGGGTAAATTCATCAGTGTTGGTTTTTTTGCCCTTATCGTAGTCTTTCAACAAGAAATCAGAAAATTTTTACTCTTGATAGGGTCGACCAATTTTGGCTCTCGACGAAATGTCATACGTTATTTCAATTTTCTTAACCATGATCAAGGATTATTAAAGTTAGATCTTACATCCTTATTGAGGGCTTGTAATAAAATGGCCAACGAAAAAACTGGGGCAATAATAGTTTTTGAAAGAGAAAATAGTCTCGAATTTTTAAAGAATACAGGTGACGAAGCCAATATCGAAATAAGTGCACAAATTTTAGAAACAATATTTTTTAAAAACAGCCCCCTTCACGATGGAGCCATTATTGTGAAAAATAATTTTATCAAAGCAACGCGTGTTGTTCTCCCTGTCTCTGAATCTACTTCTATACCTACTCGGTTTGGACTTCGCCACAGAGCAGCCATTGGAGTAAGTGAAAAAACAGATGCTGTGGTACTGGTGATTTCAGAACAAACCGGAAAAATATCCTACATTAAAGATGGCGAATTTTATAAATTTAAAAATATCGAAGAACTCCGTCGAATACTGACTGATGATCTTTCACTATAGATCAAACAGCTATTTCCAAGAATTGAACTTTATACAATTGAGCGTAAAAACCATCTTTGATACTCAACAGTTCTTTATGTGTACCTTGCTCTACAATTCCACCTGAATCCATTACCACTATTCTATCAGCATTTTTGATGGTTGATAAGCGGTGTGCTATCATAACGGATGTTTTGTTGGATGTTATTTTATAGATAGCATTTTTGATCAAATCTTCTGAATGAGTATCGATAGAAGAAGTAGCCTCATCCAAAATCAACACACTAGGGTTAGCAATATAAACTCTCAAAAAAGCTATCAACTGTCGCTGACCTGAGGAGAGCATCACCCCACGCTCCTTGACATTATAATCATATCCTCCTGGAAGAGATTCTATAAATTCATGTACTCCTATCTGTTTGGCCGCTTTATAAACCATCAATCTGGTCACGTCCGGATTATAGAGAGTAATATTATTGAATATGGAATCGGCGAACAAAAATACATCCTGAAGAACAATACCTACATGCCTTCTTAAGGATTTGAGCTTAAAATCTTTAATAGATCTATTGTCCAAACGGATTTCACCTTTTTCAAACTCATAGAAACGTGAGATAAGGTTGATTAGGGTGGATTTACCCGCACCGGTTGCCCCGACAATTGCAATTTTTTCTCCCGGTTGAATTTCCAAATCAATCGAATTAATAACTTCCTCCCCTGGTATATAGGAAAACCTCAGATCCTTGATAGATATTTTACCTTCAATTTTTTGAGGATTCAATTCGCCATTATCAATAATTTGACTTTCGGTATTGATGATCTTAAAGATGCGATCTGTAGCAACCATTCCCATTTGAAGAGTATTAAACTTATCTGCAATATGGCGTAAAGGACGAAATAGCATTTGGGACATCTGTATAAACAAAAAAATGGTACCCATAGAAATAGAGTCTCCTACTGCTATATTCAAACCTCCATACCAAACCAATAAGCCCAGTGTGATAGAAGAGGAAATTTCGGCAACCGGAAAGAAAATGGAATTGTACCAGACGGTTTTCAACCAAGCTTTCTTATGATTTTCATTTATGGAAACAAAATGGTCATATTCAATTTTTTCTCGATGAAACAATTGGATGATTTGCATGCCGGTAATCCTCTCCTGAACAAATGAATTTAAGTTGGCCACCTGAGAACGAACCTCTTCAAAAGCAGACTTCATCGATTTCTGAAAGAGTCTTGTCGCATATAGTATAATTGGAAGGATTGAAAAGACAATCAAAGAAAGTTCCCAATTAATAATAAGCATAATGACAGCAACCACAGCCATTTTAAGCAAATCAGCGATAATCATAAATAAACCTTGTGAAAAAATACTAGCAATTGTCTCTATGTCGTTTACAGCTCTAGTAACTAGTCTACCTACAGAGGATCGGTCAAAGTAAGCCATTTTAAAGCCAACAATCTTTCGGAACAAAACCACTCTCAAGTCTTGAATTACATTCTGCCCCAGCAAATTGGCAAAATAAACAAACAAAAATTGAAAAACAACCTCAGAAAATAATGTGACTAGCATCATTCCGATCATGAAAACCATTCCGTTATAATCCATCAAACGGATATAATCATCGACTGTAATTTTTAACAAATAAGGTGTCAGAGAGGAAAATCCCGCCAGCAGTATGGCGGAAGTCAAAACAAAATAATAGATTTTATTGTATGGTTTGACAAATACCATCAACTTTGAAAACAATTTAAGATCAAAAAAATTTCCTTTTTCCCTTTCCATCAGTTTATGAATATATTTTGTGGATACTCAATACGATCAAGGTACAGTCCATGTGCAGGAACAGAAAAACCCGCCTGGCCTCTGTCTTTACTTTTTATCAAATTATCCAAATCTTGAACCTCTCTTTTTTTATAGCCAACCTCTAAAAGTGTTCCAACAATGGCACGAACCATGTTTCTTAAAAATCTATTAGCAGAGATATAAAAAGTTAGAGAACAGCCTTCTTGATTCCACTCTGCTTTTTTTACATCACAAAGAAAAGTTTTTACATCGGTATTTGACCTCGAAAAACATTTAAAATCCTGATGTAGAAGAAGGATTTTTGCTGCTTGATTCATCAGGTCAATATCGGGTTTCTTCTTCAGGTAATAGTGTAATTGTCGATTAAATGGATCTTTGGCCATACTAATGTGGTACTTGTAAGCTCGTTCTGTTGCATCAAACCGAGCATGTGCAGTGGGTTGAACCGCTCTGATTTCTTTTATTGAAATATCATCCTGCAAAAAACCATTTAGAAGGAAAACTAGTTCTTCAGGATTTTTAATCTTATTTTTTACATCAAAATGTGCAAACATCTGTCGAGCATGAACACCGGTATCAGTTCTTCCTGCGCCCATCAGACTGACACTCTCTCTAGTAAGTTTACTAAATGCATCCTCTAAAACCTGTTGAACACTTGTAGCATTTGGTTGTCTCTGCCACCCATGATAAGCCGATCCTTCATAAGCCAACTCAACAAAATATCTAAAAGATTCCATTTTAAGAACAAATATATTGTTTACAAAAGAAAACAGCATTGGTTTTATAAGGGGAAAATTCAAATATCTTTGATTTAATAATTTAAAAAAAAATGAAAAAAATCCTGCTGCTATCTGATACCCATGGCTATTTGGATCCGAAAGTCCACAAGTACATCGATGGTGTGGATGAAGTATGGCATGCTGGAGACATTGGAACTACTTCTGTGACAGATGAAATCTCAAAATTAAAAACACTTAAAGGGGTTTATGGAAATATTGATGGTCATAAACTGAGAAATCAATTTCCAGAATACCAAATATTTATCTGCCAAGGGGTAAAAGTTCTGATTACACACATTGGAGGCTACCCAGGAAGATACAATGCAAGGGTTAAAAAACTTATTAATAAGGAAAAACCAGAGCTATATGTTTGTGGGCACTCTCACATCCTTAAAGTAATGTATGATAGCAAAAACAAACTTTTACACATGAATCCTGGTGCTTGCGGGATTCAAGGATTTCATAGATTAAGGACAATGTTGAGATTTGAACTCAATGGAGGAAAAATAGAAAATATAGAGGCAATAGAATTAGGCAAACGTGAAGCAATTATCGCAAGCGATCAATAGAACGTATCAAGTCTTCGTCCTTTTTTATAGCATTACTACTTGATAAAAGTAAAATCAAAATCAAAATTGGTATTGCTAGCCAAAGTAAAAGAGGTTCAAGATCATTTGTATTAGAAATCTCGTAGAC
>JAYPMF010000143.1:1501-4013 GCA_038129785.1 Flavobacteriaceae bacterium | reverse complement strand
CATATAATCTGGGGGAGTAGGTTGCCAGCGTGAAGGACTATCATAGTCTACGAAGAACTTGGGAAAAGTTCGGGTTTGCTTGTAATTATCTTTAGCATACCAATCTTTGATCTCACCTACCACCTGCATCGCGTAATCGTGTGAAGCCATATAAATTTGAGGATTATGTTCCTTCCATTGCTGTGATAAGCCATCAATATAGGCTGACATCCTATCCACTGAAAAAATGAGATTTTTTCCAACCTCTAGAAAAGCTATTAAGGCAGAAAGTTTGTGATCAACTAAACTATCTTTGGCTGGACTTACGCCCTGAAAACCGTTTAGAACCCTTGCATAAGTAGAATAAGGATACTCCTTTTTTTGAGCAAGGATCTCATAGGCAGCAATATTTGAATAGGCATAAACCCTACTAGCTAAAGGAGGAGAAAAGATATCATGGACCATTATGGCTGTCAACTCATCTTGTGCCAAGTGAAAATCTTCTGCACTAATTTCGATGGGGGAAAGCTGTTTTTGACAATTAACAAAAAACAATATGGTAAAAATCAACAAAGCTGAGGCTTTAATCGGTATTGCTTCAAAAATTTTTAGGAAACTCTTGGTCATTTAGACTTTTTTTCAAAATTAGTTAATTTTAGTAATTGTGCAGATCTATTTTTTAAAACCAAACCTATTAAAAAACATATCTATCCATGGACTCAGTAACTATCAATTAGTCACAAACCAATCGTATGGAGAGATAAATATCTTTTTTGATTTTATCAGTTATCGATTAACAAAAGTGAGATTTCTTTTTAAGCCTTCATATCTAGTTCTTTTGATCGCACTGTTTTTAAAAATAGTCTCAAAGGTGGCCTCGGTAAGCTCTTCCCAGTCTTTTCGTTTAAAATCCATCATTTCAGGGTTTGGATCAAACAAGGGTTCGTTATGTGATTTGGAAAATCGATTCCAAGGGCATACGTCTTGACAAACATCACATCCGAAGGTCCAGTCGTCCATTTTGTTTTGAAATTCGTGAGGTATCTGATCTTTGAGCTCAATGGTGAGGTAGGAAATGCACTTACTGGCGTCAATGTTGTAGGGGGATAATGCCTCAGTAGGGCATGCATCAATGCATGCGGTACAAGTTCCACAGTGGTCAGTTACAGGCGTGTCGTATTCCAATTCCAAATCGATAATCATCTCGGCAATAAAATAAAAAGACCCAACTTTTTGGGTAATCAGATTGGTATTTTTTCCCATCCATCCCAAACCGCTTCGAGCGGCCCAGGCTTTGTCCATAACCGGAGCAGAATCCACAAATACTCTTCCATTGATCTCTCCTATTTGGTCTTGAAGTATTTGAAATAGTTGCTTGAGCTTGTCCTTTATCACAAAATGGTAATCTGTTCCATAGGCATATTTAGAGATTTTAGGGGCCCCTTTTACTTGTTGTTTATCCGTATAATAGTTCAGCAAAAGGGAAACTACGCTTTTGGCTCCAGGAACCAAAAGTCTGGGATCGAGGCGTTTGTCAAAATTGTTTTCCATATAGGCCATTTGGCCATGTTTACCCTCTTTTAGCCATTGTTCAAGTCGCGGGGCTTCTTCCTCCAAAAATTCTGCTTTTGAAATACCACAAGAAAGAAAACCCAGGTTCTTAGCGGTAGTTTTGATTAATTTTGAGTAATTAGCGTGCATCTCAAAATAAGCCCCCTTGGTTATCTTTAATCCTTCCCAGATGTCGATAGGCTAATTCTGTAACCTCTCTCCCTCTAGGGGTTCTAACCAAAAAACCCTCTTGGATCAAAAAGGGTTCATAAACCTCCTCTATAGTCTCTCCATTCTCAGAAACCGCTGTGGCTAGGGTGGTAATACCAACAGGACCCCCTTTAAATTTATCAATTAGAGTGGTGAGAATTTTATTATCCATCTCATCTAGACCATGGGCATCTACATTAAGAGAATTTAGAGCATATTGGGTTATTTCTAAATCGATTTTCCCGTCTCCTTTGATTTGAGCAAAGTCCCTTACCCTTCTAAGAAGTCCATTGGCAATCCTCGGCGTTCCTCTACTTCTCCCAGCGATTTCGATAGCTGCCTCTGAACTTATGACTACATTGAGTATATTGGCACTGCGTTCCAAGATGGTAGACAGGAGTTCAGTATCGTAATACTCCAGTCGGCTAGTGATCCCAAAACGGGCTCGCATTGGTGCGGTGAGTAATCCAGAACGGGTGGTAGCACCGACCAAAGTAAATGGGTTAAGGTTGATTTGTACCGTTCGTGCATTTGGACCCGTTTCAATCATGATATCGATTTTGTAATCCTCCATAGCCGAATACAAATATTCCTCTACAATAGGACTAAGCCGATGGATCTCGTCAATAAATAAAATATCTCTTGGCTGAAGATTAGTCAAGAGTCCTGCGAGATCTCCGGGTTTATCAAGTACAGGTCCGGAAGTCATTTTAATGCCAGCTTCCAATTCGCTGGCTAAAATGTAAGCCAAGGTAGTTTTACCCAAACCGGG
>JAYPMF010000143.1:0-1491 GCA_038129785.1 Flavobacteriaceae bacterium | reverse complement strand
AAACAGAGTGTGATCAAGAGCTTCTTCTCTTTGATTGGCAGCGGCTACAAAAACCTTGAGGTTTTCCAATATACTTTCTTGGCCTGCAAAATCATCAAAACTTTCCGGCCGTAAGGCTCTGTCAATGTCTTTGTCTTCAGGAGAAAGCTTGTCACCGGTAGGGTCTAAAAACTCATTCATTAATAACAAAGATAAATGTTTTAAAGCTTAGATCTTAAATACCTTAGAAATGTTCTCTAATCCATATTGATTGGATTAAATCTTTTTACAAAACTGTTTTTTAAATTACAAATCAAAAATAAACTCAAAAAAAAATCTCCTTCTCTATTGTAAATTGTAAATAGACTTTTGCGCTATGTTTTGTTTTATATTTAACTAACCTTTCCATTGATCTATGACACACTTCAAAACAATAGGATCTATCTAAATTGGTTTAGATTGTTAATGTACTTGGTTATGTCAAGTTATTTCCTTTTCACAAACTTAAAGCTCAAACAAAACTTTGAATTTTTTCTAATATTATTTCCGCAGCCGTTTTTATCATGTCCTTACGGATCACTACAATAGGGATAGGAATCAGTATTCCTAATTTTTTGGAAATCAATTCCTAAAAGTAAAAAACTATTTTAGCAACTAAAGAGTATGTCCTTATAGATTATAATTCACAAAAAAAGCTGCCCTAAGGCAGCTGATCATTGATTGTTTGGTTATTTTAATGTTGGAGTTCTTCTTCCCCTTTTTTTAATGGAATATGTTGTGGTACAAAATCCTCCCCATGTCCAGGTTTAGAGTAGTCATAAGCCCAACGGTGTACTTCGGGGATTTTTCCTTCCCAATTTCCATGAATGTGTTTAATAGGTGCAGTCCATTCCAGAGTGGTTGAACGCCAAGGATTTTGCTCCGTGGGTTTTCCATAATAAATACTATGGATAAAGTTGTAAAGGAAAATCAATTGCGCTGCTCCAGCTATCAAAGCAAAGACTGTAATCACTACATTTATGTTGGCCAAATCATCGAAGTAAGGAAATGCAGTATTGGTATAATATCGCCTTGGAAGACCTGCCATACCGATAAAGTGCATTGGGAAAAATACACCATAAGCACAGACAGCGGTCACCCAAAAGTGAATATAACCTAAGTTTTTATTCATCATCCGCTTAAACATTTTTGGGAACCAATGATAAACCCCAGCAAACAATCCGTAAAGCGCGGAAATACCCATTACTAAATGGAAGTGAGCCACAACAAAATAGGTGTCATGTACATTAATGTCCAAGGTACTGTCTCCCAGTATGATACCGGTCAAACCACCAGAAATAAAAGTAGACACAAGACCAATAGAAAATAACATGGCGGGGTTGAGTTGCAAATTTCCTTTCCATAATGTGGTGATATAGTTAAAAGCCTTTACCGCTGAGGGTATAGCAATCAATAGCGTAGTAAAAGTAAATACTGATCCCAAAAATGGATTCATTCCTGAAATAAACATAT
>JAYPMF010000142.1:0-4025 GCA_038129785.1 Flavobacteriaceae bacterium | reverse complement strand
ATCTTAATCAATCTGAAAAAAAATTGAACTTTCTAAGTTTGATGAAAAAATACAGCCCTAAGGATATTAATTGGTTCGAGAAGTTTTACCTAAAAGAACGATTGCCTATTGACATTAGCATAAAAAATCTAAATAAAAACAAAGACAGTATTAGGGTTAGGTTATCAAAGTATTATGATGACAAAATACCGTTTGAGCTCTCACAAGTAAAGAATGACTCTATAATTGACCGGGTTTGGATTGAGAACATGGGAACAAACCTCAGCTTTACTCTAAAAAATTTAAAACCTGATTATGTAGTCATCAATCCGAAAATAAGGTTACCGGAATCCAATAAAAGCAATAATTGGCGTTACACTAAAAATTTTTTGAACCTAAAGCCCATACAATTCAATTTTTTGAGAGATTATGAATCTCCAAAAAGAAATCAAATCTATTATAATCCCGTGGTCAACTACAATCTATATGATGGACTATCACTGGGCTCAAGATTTTATGACAAGGGGTTACTTACTCAAAAATTCACTTTTGAATTGATGCCCCAATATTCTACAATTCAAAAAGATATGGTTGGAAAAGTCTTAATGTCATATTTGATAAACAATTTCAGTAAAAGTAATTATGCAACTTCTCTAAGTTTTTTTGGAAGTAGTTATCATTATTTGGAAGATTTGAGGTATCAAGTAATAACCCCGGGAATCAACTTTTATTTCAGGACTGATGATTTTAGATCAAACAAGCGTAACTCTATTGGTTTGTACTACTATAGTGTAAAAAGAGATGATCCCCCTGACTCATTTACAACACCGAATTATGAACTTTTTTACCTTAGACACCTTTTCTCAAATCGTGGAGCATTGAAACATATTACCATTGAGACCGGTTTACAGTATTCAAAGAAATTCACCAAATTCGAAATGACATTTGACTATAGAAGACTTTTATCCAATGGAAGTCAATTTACGGCTAGATTTTTTGCAGGAAAATTTTTAAGTCATGGTCAACGAGAAACAAACTTTTTTGATTTTAACCTCAATCGTCCGCAGGATTATCTATTTCGTTATAATTATTTTGGAAGATCAGAAAATGATGGTCTTTTTAGCCAACAAATTGTGATGGCCGAGGGTGGCTTTAAATCAATTGTTTTTCCTGTCACAGCAAATGATTATTTATTAACCTCAAATCTAACTCTAGGAGTATGGAAATGGATTGAACTTTATGCAGATTTTGGAATACTCAAAAATCATGGGGTTAATTCACATTTCTTGTATGGTTCTGGAATTCGTTTCAATATCCTTCCCGATTATTTAGAAATCTTTTTTCCCCTCCATACTTCTAATGGATGGGAGTTTAATGAGATTCCATATGAAACTAAAATCCGCTTTATACTTACATTTAGTCCTAAACAATTATCAAATCTTTTTTCCAGAAGGTGGTTTTAAAAAGGCTTTATAAAAATGCTAATCTTTTTTGGAAAATCCCCCTTCACAAAATTTTGTAAATTTGAAATCCATAATGATGATTGATAGCAAAGAGAGCAATACAAAACTTACCTTTGAGGATTATAAAAAGCAGGTTCTCGAAGATTATAAAATTATTTATACTAGTCGACAAGCCAGTATTCTTGGGCGAAGAGAGGTGCTCAGTGGTAAAGGCACTTTCGGTATTTTTGGTGATGGTAAAGAATTACCTCAAATTGTTCTCAATAGATTTTTTCAGCCAGGTGATTTTCGTTCAGGTTACTACAGAGACCAAACCATTTTGTTCGCCCAAGGACATCTTAACCCTGAGCAACTTTTTGCAGCGATTTATGCCAATCCAGACATCGAAAAAGAACCTATGTCTGCCGGAAGACAAATGGTGGGTCATTTTTCCAATATGCTGGTTGAAGAAAATGGGAAATGGCTAGATCAGACCCAATCTAAAAACCACATTTCGGATGTTTCTTCTATAGGGGCTCAAATGCCTCGCCTAATCGGTTTGGCACAAGCCTCTAAGATTTACCGGAATTTAAAAATAAAAAATGGGAAGAAGTTTTCCAACAATGGAAATGAAATTGCTTGGGGTACAATCGGAAATGCTGGTACCAGTGAGGGGTTGTTTTTTGAAGCAATCAATACAGCTGGAGTTTTACAGATTCCAATGATTATGAGTATTTGGGATGATGGTTATGGTATTTCTGTTGATAACAAAAAACAAACTACCAAAGAGAGCATATCTAAAGCTCTCGCGGGTTTTGCCCGAGAAAATGATGAGGGAATCGAGATTTTGACCGTTAAGGGCTGGGACTATTCATCACTTCTCAAAACATATGCCTACGCTTCCAAAATCGCACGTGAAAATCACATCCCTATTATTATTCATGTAACCGAACTTACTCAGCCACTTGGACATTCTACCTCGGGATCTCACGAGAGGTACAAGTCTAAAGAGAGACTCCAATGGGAAAAAAAATACGATTGTAACCTCAAGATGAGGGAATGGATTCTTTCCAATGGTATTTCAAATATTGAAGTCCTTGAGGAAATAGAGTCCCAGATCAAATCCAATGTCAAGCAGGCGAAAAAACTTGCATGGGAAGCGTATCAAAAACCGATTTTTAGTCTAAAAGAACAGCTAAATGAATTTTTAGAAGAATTTATGCCACATTCAAATAACGATGTGGAACTTAAAATTCTTCATAAAAATTTAAATGAAAAAACTGAACTATTCTATCACGATGTCATAGCCACAGCAAGGAAAACATTCCCCATATTGGTTAAACACAGTATAAAAAATACAATATCTTTCAAAAAGTGGTTGAAAGATATTAAAGACACTTTACAAGATAAATATTCTTCACACCTTTACAGTGAGGGGATCAATGGGACGGATCATGTTGAATTAATTACTCCAAAATATGCACAAGATGCGCCCTTGGTGGATGGTAGGATTATTTTAAGAGATAATTTTGATCAATTACTTAAAAAGGAGGACCGCTTGATTATTTTTGGTGAGGATAGTGGAAAAATTGGTGGGGTCAATCAAGGTTTAGAGGGATTACAAAAGAAATTTGGTAACCTAAGGGTTGCCGATGCTGGAATAAGAGAGGCGACTATAGTAGGTCAAGGTATTGGTATGGCTCTTCGTGGTTTAAAACCTATTGCTGAAATTCAGTATCTGGACTATATACTATATTGTATTCATATTATAAGTGATGATTTAGCTACATTGAGTTATAGGACCAAAGGTAGACAATTGGCTCCTTTGATAATCAGAACAAGAGGTCACCGGCTAGAAGGTATATGGCATTCAGGATCTCAAATGGCTGGTTTGATACATTTGATGAGAGGTGTTCATCTTTTAGTCCCCAGAAATATGACCCAAGCAGCTGGATTTTACAACACCTTACTCAAAGCGAATCAACCTGCAGTTATAGTTGAATCGCTAAACGGATATCGAATCAAAGAAAAACTTCCTTCAAATCTTGGACAGTATTGTTTGCCCATAGGTAAGATAGAGATACTCAAAGAGGGTACTGACATCACAATAGTTTCTTACGGATCTACTCTGAGAATTGTTCATGAAGTAGCTCTTAAACTCGAGGAATATGATATCATAGCAGAAGTAATTGACGTACAAACCCTAATCCCTTTTGACAAAGAAAAAGAGATCAGACATAGCCTGGCAAAAACAAACCGCTTGTTGATTGTCGATGAGGACATGCCTGGTGGAGCATCTGCTTATATTCTGCAAAAATTATTGGAGGAACAAAATATTTATCCTCTATTAGACAGTGAACCCAAGCTAATTGCAGCTAAAGAGCATCGTCCAGCATATGCTGAAGATGGAGACTATTTTTCCAAACCCTCTGCTGAGGATATATTTGAATCTATCTACGAAATAATGCATGAAAACGATCCTAAAAAATTTCCTTTATTTTAATCTTAAGCAGCAAAAACTTTTACAAGTAATTCTTGAAGTATATGATATTGATTGCCAGACCTTACACCTACTCCTTTAATTTTTAAATCAGCCTCTAATGT
>JAYPMF010000141.1:3614-4056 GCA_038129785.1 Flavobacteriaceae bacterium | reverse complement strand
AAAAAAGAAGACAGGAGTGCATTGTTGGATAAAATTATGCCTCATTACTTGATTTTAAAACCCTCATTATTGGGAGGATTTCAATCTTGTGAGGAATGGATTACTATGGCTCAAGAGCGCTCTATTGGGTGGTGGGTGACCAGTGCTTTGGAGAGTAATATTGGTTTGAGCGCCATCGCCCAATGGACTTTTTCGCTCTCAGCAAAAAATCATCAGGGGCTTGGTACTGGGAGCTTATTTACCAATAACTTTAGGTCCCCTTTGGAAGTTTGTAATGGACATTTACATTATGATCCTAATCAAACTTGGGAAATGCCTGGCATATGAAATATTTAGAACAAACAACGTCTGAAAATAAACGCTTTATGGATTACATAATGGGGTCGCTTATTTTTATTTTTTTCAACTTTCTTGGACAGATTCCACTGTCGCTTTATATAAT
>JAYPMF010000141.1:0-3604 GCA_038129785.1 Flavobacteriaceae bacterium | reverse complement strand
TTGGTAGTGACCCGACTCCATCAGCGATCATTTATAAGTTTGATTACCTCAAGAGATCGAGTGGATTACAATAAAATTCTCTTTTCCTTTTTATTGTGGGGGACCGTTTCTGTATTAATGGTAATTTTTGATTACATGATGAACCCTGAGGATTACGTCTGGAACTTTAAACCTCTAACTTTTTTGATCTTATTATTTATCAGTGTTGTGATGATTCCCCTTCAGACATCGATGGAGGAACTTATTTTTCGAGGTTATTTAATGCAGGGCTTTGGGGTGCTTTTTAAAAACCGTTGGATGCCTTTATTAATTACCTCAATACTATTTGGATTGTTGCACATCTGGAATCCTGAGATTGACAAATTGGGGATTCACTTGATCTGGTATTACATTGGTACTGGATTATTTTTGGGTGTGATCACATTAATGGATGAGGGATTGGAATTGGCCCTAGGATTTCATGCTGCCAATAACTTAGTCACGGCTCTGTTGGTCACAGCGTCCTGGACTGCATTCCAAACAGAATCTTTATTAATTGATAACTCGGAGCCTTTGTTGGGTATGGAACTCATCATAACTTTGGTGGTAATCTACCCTTTGTTGGCCATTATTTTCGCCAAAAAATATAAATGGAAAAACTGGATGGCTCAATTAACTAACAAATTTTAATGAAAACTCCTCACTACACCAAGATTCACAACCGATTTCAACTCAAAGGATACTATTTCTCTGCAGATGAATTGAAGGACATAGGCTATGACTTTATCAAAGAGGGTGTCCCCTATGAGGTTTCTATTGGTAAATTTATCATGGACTGGATGGATAAGGAGGATTATATCAATGTCAAAACTTCAGGCTCTACAGGCGATCCTAAAATGATTCAAATTTCTAAACAGGCCATGGTCAAATCCGCCATACGAACCGGAGATTTTTTCGGCGTTCAAATCGGAGATACCGCCTTACATTGTTTACCGGCAGATTTTATAGCCGGGAAAATGATGCTAGTTCGTGCAATGATTTTGGGATTGTCATTGGACATAGTAAAACCCAAAACCGAACCCATGAAGGATGTCTATGGTACTTATGATTTTGTGGCCATGACCCCGATGCAAGCCCACCACAGTTTGGGAAGACTCCATCAAATCAAAACCCTCATCATTGGTGGAGCACCCATTTATCCAAAATTAAATGAGAAATTGGTTTCTTTACACGATAATTGTTATGAAACTTATGGTATGACAGAAACCATTACTCATATTGCAGCTTCTAAGCTTTCAGTACCCAAAAAACCTTTTCAAGCTCTAGATGGTATTCACCTCGAAGTAAATAGAGAAGGTTGTTTGGTGGTAAATGCCCCCGACATTACTGATCAATTGATTCACACTAATGATATTGTTGAGATGCACGATGAAAAGACCTTTACTTATTTGGGCAGAAGAGACAACATTATCAACAGTGGTGGGGTTAAGATTTCACCGGAGGTGGTTGAACATAAATTAGCCTATCATATTCAATTTCCTTTTTTTATTTACGGTATTCCAGATAAGGTTTTGGGTCAGAAACTTATAATGGTTTTGGAGGGTGATAAACGTCATTTCAAAGAAGCAGAGAAACAAATATCTACTTGTGAGAAGTTAGAAAAATTTGAAGTTCCGAAGGCCTTGTATTTTGTTTCTGAAATTCTAAGAAATAATGGAAAATTTATGAGGGATAAAACTGTTAGCAATCTAAAAATTGCTTAGACCTGCAGAATGCCCATGTTAAATTTCTTGTCAACAGGTGAGTGATTGGCGGCTTCTATACCCATACTTATCCACCTTCGGGTTTCTAGGGGATCAATGATGGCATCAGTCCACATTCGGGCAGCAGCATAATAGGCACGTGTTTGATTGTCATATCGGGATTTGATTTTCTTTAAGAGGGACTTTTCTTTTTTAGGATCAATTTTTTCTCCCTCCTTTTGGAGTTTTGATTTTTCAATTTGCATCAAAACTTCGGCTGCCTGTTCGCCTCCCATTACGGCCATTTTAGAACCTGGCCATGCCAGAATCAATCGCGGGTCAAAGGCCTTACCGCACATGGCATAATTACCGGCACCATTTGAATTGCCTATGATAACCGTAAACTTTGGTACCACAGAGTTAGCCATAGCATTAACCATTTTTGCTCCGTCTTTTATGATTCCTTTGTGTTCAGCTTTACTGCCCACCATAAACCCAGTGACGTCTTGTAAGAAAACTAAAGGGATCTTTCGTTGGTTACAGTTGGCAATAAAACGGGTGGATTTGTCAGCCGCATCTCCATAAATGACACCGCCAAACTGGGTTTCTCCCTCTCTATTTTTGACCATTTTTCTTTGGTTAGCAACAATCCCAACTGCCCAACCTTCAATTCTAGCATAGATAGTAATAATGGTTTTTCCATAATCCGACTTGTATTCCTCTACAGAGTCTTGATCTACTAAACAGTCAATGATCTGGTAGGTGTCATAAGGAAGGGTTTTATCAAAAGGGAGTATTTCATATATGTCTTCACCCTTTTTTTTAGGTATCACGCTTTTAATTCGGTTAAAACCTGCTTTGGGGTTATCTCCCAATTTTTCTATCAAGGCTCTAATGCGATTAAGTGCGTCCGAGTCGTCTTTGGCCTTGTAATCGGTGATCCCACTGATTTCTGAGTGAGTAGTGGCACCACCCAGTGTTTCGTTGTCGATCTCTTCTCCTATAGCGGCTTTTACCAAATAGCTTCCAGCTAAAAAAATATTGGCGGTTTTATTCACGATAATGGCTTCGTCGGACATGATGGGTAAATAGGCTCCACCAGCGACACAACTACCCATTACTGCCGCTATTTGAATAATTCCCTCGCTGCTCATTTGGGCATTATTTCTAAAAATTCTGCCAAAGTGTTCTTTATCTGGAAAAATTTCGTCCTGTCGGGGAAGGAATACACCGGCACTATCAACCAAGTAGATAATGGGAATTCTGTTTTCCAAAGCGATTTCCTGAGCCCTTAAATTCTTTTTTGCACTGATGGGAAACCATGCACCTGCCTTGACAGAGGCGTCGTTGGCAACGATGATGCATAGTTTCTTCGAAACATAACCCATCACCACAACCACACCTGCAGCGGGACAGCCGCCCTCTTCTTCATACATTTCATACCCGGCCAAAGCCCCTATCTCTATTTTTTCTGATCCCTCATCCAGTAAATAATCGACTCGCTCACGGGCGGTCATTTTACCCTCGGACCTGATCTTTTCATGTTTTGATTTGCCCCCGCCCAATTTGATGCGGGCTAATTTTTGATTGAGTTCAGAGACCAACACTTTGTTTTGGTCTTTGTTTTTTTCTAAGGCGAGATCTATTTTTTGCCCCAATTTTTTTGGATTGATTTTGTACAAATATATATTGTCAAACTAAGCTAAACACTTTTTTTGAGAATTTGTTGTGTTTCACCTGATAATTGTTTTTTAGATTTTTTCTTCTAGAAAATCATTGATCAACTTCACTTCCTATGGTGATGGATTTAAACAATTCGAATTGTAGTTCTTAGAAAAAAAACGTAACAAATTAACCGCCGGTCATGCCCTCCGGCTTTACCC
>JAYPMF010000140.1:0-4080 GCA_038129785.1 Flavobacteriaceae bacterium | reverse complement strand
AATCACGATTGGATCAATTCTGAAACCTTACCCAAGCGTTGGGAATTTGCAGATTATTTGTTGATTAAATACTGGCAAAAAAATAAAAATCAGTTCAAAACTTTTATCCAATCCCTTGTGGGAATTGATCAAACCGATTTAAGGGTGATAGTCACCCAACTTAAAGATTTTATGTTTTGCCCTTATGAGATCAAAGAAGAGGAAATGACTGATGCCATTAAAACATTTATGGGTGAAGTCCCCGAAAGTTATTTTGAGGACGGCACTTGGTCTTTAAATAGCAACAGCGTTCCCAAACAGGTTTATGACTTGATGCGATTTTTTATAACCCTACCTGAATTTCAATTGAAATAGAGATGAAGCGCCACAAACCCAATGAACTGCATTTAAAGTCCCATGATCGCGATCATGCGCACTGGGATCGGCGAGGCTTTTTGAGAACCCTCGGAATGGCCGGAGCAGGTGCGATTTCATTTGGGAATAGTACCCTATCGGTGGTCGAATCCCCACTGTTGAACCAAGTCCTTTCTGACGCCTATTCCGATCGAATTCTGGTACTTATCAGGCTAAAAGGAGGAAATGATGGACTTAATACCATCGTACCCCTTTACGATTTTGATCTATACGCTAGTAAGCGTCCCAAAATTCATATTCCCCAAAATAAACTTATCAAATTGAATGATGATTTTGCAATGCCCAACTTCATGAAAAATATTGATCCATTATGGAAGGATGGGTCAATGAAAGTCGTTCACGGAGTAGGCTATGAAAATCAAAACTTATCCCATTTCAAATCCTCCGAAATTTGGGCAACAACCAATCCCGAAAGTGATATCTCCTCTGGATGGATGGGTAGATATTTCGAGGGGAAGTACTTAGATTATACGAACAACCCGCCCGAGAAGCCCTTGGCCATTCAAATAGGCGGTCGAGGAAATCTGATATTTGATGGAGACCTAACCACCTACTCTTTCTCAGTATCAAGCCCTCAACGTCTCAAAAGAGTTGCCGAAAATGGAACTCTATTCGATAATCAAGACAATGGAGAAAACCTTCACGGTCAACAGGTTTCTTTTTTAAGAGAAGCTTCAAACACAACTTTCCGTTATGCCTCTGTAATCAATCAGGCTTACCAAAATTCGAAAGTATTTGATTCATATGCTAATGATAATTTCGATTTACAATTAAGTCTAGTTTCCCGTTTTATCAAAGGTAATTTGGGAACCAAAGTGTACATGGTTTCATTGGGCGGGTTTGATACCCATGCCAACCAGCCCGCACGACATGAAGTCTTAATGAAAAGACTAACCAGTGCCATTCAAACTTTTTACAATGATTTGGGCGACTTTGGAATCGCCGACAAAGTTCTATCTATGACCTTTTCTGAGTTTGGTCGTCGGGTTGCCGAAAACGGTTCCAATGGAACCGACCACGGTTCTGCGGCACCAATTATGCTTTTTGGGCCTGCCCTCAACGGTAGTGGTTTTATTGGTCAGCACCCCAGTTTGAGGGCATTAGATAAAAAAGGCAATATGGCCAACAGTATCGATTTTAGAGCTGTATATGCCTCTGTCCTTTCCGACTGGTTGTGTGCAGATGCCGTTGATGTCAGCAATTCCATTAGTGGTCCCAAGCCCGAACTTTTAGGATTGGGATTGGGTTGTGATGGATCGGAAAAGTTGCCCATGACTGATGACACATTACTTCCCTTACATGCGGCTGTAAATCAAGATCAAGGCGTGCGTTTGTATATGACCCTCAACAAACCCTCTAAAGTAGAAATTAATGTATTTGATGTCTTGGGAAGGAGGGTAGGGAATACCATGAATCCTGATTTAAACTCTGGCAAGCACAAATTCTCTTTAGTTGATGCCGCTGCCCGACGCCTTCCACCAGGTCAGTACTTTTACAAAATTACCGTCAACGGAGACAAAACCTACAGCAAATCTTTTTTGGTAAAATAGTGGCTATTTATCCTTTATTATTGAGAAAACCTTTTCAACCATATTGCCCAATTCAAGTGTATCTTTATGGCTCCATAACTCACTTTCTTTTTTTCCTGAAGAGATACATCGGTTGACTTCTTCAATTTCTGGAATAAAACCATTGCCCTCTAAGAGAAAATCTTCTATCTTGGCATCTCCACCTTTGGTCAACTCCACCTTTTGGGCATTGTGCCAAAAACCGTGGAGTAATATTTCTCCCTCTGTTCCACCTACCTTGGCATTGTTATCGCTTTCGTTGGCAATGCCACAATAAAGAATAGCTTGGGCATTTTCATATTGCAGTATCATTGAGGTCTGAACATCTACCCCCGTTTTTGCAGTGATGGATTGAGCCACTATTTTTTTGGGTCTACCAAAAATAAGATAGGCCAGAAAAAGAGGATATACCCCTATGTCAAGTAAAACCCCTCCCCCTTTCTCTGGATCCATCAAACGATGGGAAGAATCTACATCGAGTCGGAAAAAGGAAAACTCGGCATAAAGAAACTTGGGATCCCCAATCTGTCCCTCTGTGATCCATTGTTTTGCTTTTTGTATTGCAGGATTAAAACGAGACCACATAGCCTCCATTAAAAAACAATTTTGCTTTTGGGCCATTGCGATCATCGCCAGTATTTCTTCTACATTGAGTCCCAAGGGTTTTTCACACAAAACACCTTTTCCGGCTTTTAGAGCCGCTATGGTCATAGCTTTGTGATTCTGGTTTAGACTCGCAATATAAATGACCTCAATCTCAGGATCATGATATAAATCTTCATAATTATCATAAGCTTTTTGTCCCTCAAATTCTTCCTTAAAAGCGTGGGCTCTACTCTTGTCGGTGGAGGCTACACCTATTAATTTGGCTTCAGAAACAAGCTTTAAATCTGCGGCAAACTTTCGAGCAATATTTCCTAAACCTGCAATCCCCCATTTTATTTTTTCCCCCATGGTCAGCTGATTAATTTTTAAAATCCAATTTAATATTTATCTCTAACAAATTAATCACATTCATTAATTGAAATTTTTATAATTTGTAGAGGATTTAAGCAAACCAACCCAATGAAACTCTCAAAGATATATTTGAAACAGTCCAGACAATTTTTTAACAAAAAAACCTGCCTATCAGCAAACAGAAATAATTAAACATAAACTAAATCATTAACACTTAAACTTGTGAAAAAATTAATTCTTTTCGTTTTTATTTTGCCACTTCTTTTATCATGTGAGCAAAAAAAATCACAACCACCCAACATTGTATTTATCATGTCTGATGATCATGCTTTTCAAGCGGTCAGTGCTTATGGGCATGGTTTGAATAACACCCCCAATATTGACCGAATTGCCCAGGAGGGTGCTCTTTTCAACAAAGGCTTTGTGACTAACTCTATTTGTGCACCCAGTAGGGCAGTGATGCTCACTGGAAAGCATAGCTTTGTAAATGGAAAGGTTGACAACATTCAAGACTTTAACTGGGATCAGCCCAATTTCGCCAAAGACCTCCAATCCGCTGGCTACCAAACCGCTATGGTTGGAAAAATTCACCTCAGGGGATTGCCACAAGGGTTCGACTATTCTGCTGTATTGCCCGGTCAGGGCCACTACTACAATCCTGATTTTATAATTAATGGTGTAAAAGAACGCATACAGGGTTATGTAACCACTATCACCACTAAATTGAGTTTGGATTGGCTTAAAAATAAAAGAGACAAAACCAAACCTTTTCTATTGTTGTATCACCAAAAAGCCCCTCATAGAAACTGGCAGTCTGAAGAGAAGTATTTGACCCTTTTTGACAACAAGACTTTTGATTTCCCGGACAACTTTTTCGACGATTATGAAGGCCGTCCTGCCGCAGCTGCGCAAGAGATGCTAATTGCTGCTACCGAAGAGCAAATTGCTGCTGCCCATGGCAATGGTGGACACGGTCGCTGGGGTCACGATTTTAAACTTCTCGTTGATCCTTACGGAAGAGAAACCAGATTCAATAGAGAACTCGAACGCTTTAATCCTAAACAAAAGGAGGCTTGGCTTAAAGCTTATACCCCTAAAAACAATGCCATGAAAGCGGCAAAATTGAAAGGTAAAGATTTAG
>JAYPMF010000139.1:0-4281 GCA_038129785.1 Flavobacteriaceae bacterium | reverse complement strand
AGCAATTTCGTTATTGGTGTGATTCATTTTAATATACGAGGCCAGCCTTAAATCAGTTTGTGATAATTTGCATATCTGATTTAGCTTTTGGTAAAATTCAGGATATACATTCACAAACATTTTGTCAAATTCCTCATAGGATTTATCAGAGTTAATTACCTTATTTAATTCTTTAGAAATCATTTTACTTGAATTTTGCTCTTCTTTTTCGGAGATATGAATTTTCTTTTGAAGGTTTTTTAAATAATCATTCCGCTGTATGATAAAATTGGTTTTGCTAACCAATTCCCTATTTTTTTGATTCAATTCTACCAAAACTTTTTCATTCTCTAATTCCAATCGACTCCCTTTTTCCTTTTGATAATTGTAATTGATTCTGATAGTTACTAGTGAGAAAAATAAAATTACTGATCCAATTATTAAAATAAACAGGTAGGTGTTATATCTTATTTTACTTTCATTTAGTTCCCTTGCAGAGTTGGATAGTAAAATTTGAGTTTCAATATCATTTAAGTTTTTAATAACCTTAGAATTATTTGCTCCAGATGCAATTACTATCAAAGAGTCTTTGATTTGAAGTAACTTTTTGTCATCTGTCCTTTTTTTATAGATTTTTTCAAGTACTTTGAAATTGAATCTTTTCTCTACATCACTTAAGTTTTTAAACTTTAGATTTTTTATAGCAATTTCTTCTGCAATATCAATCTCGTTTATTGCAAAATAACATTCAGCTAGTCTAGAACCAATTTGGTTGATTTCTACAGGAAAGTATTTCAGTATTTCTTTGGAGCGGATTAAATTATTAATTGCTTTATCATACTTTTTAATGGATTGGAAAAAAGCTCCCATAGTCATAAAAGCTATACCATAGTTCCTAGTCAAAAGTGATGTTTGAAGATGATTCTGATTAACTTTATCTTTTTCTAAAGCATAAAATTGAATAATCTCCTGTAACTTATTTTCTGCCGCTATAAAATTATCTTTAGAAAGGTTTACAGTCATCAACTGCAACATTGAATACAAAATATCATCAGCTTTACCCAAGGCCTTTCTACTTTCATAAACCTTATAAAATAACTCTTCTTGTTTATCAAAATTTCCTTCTACCCCATAAATTAATCCTATGTTAGAAAGAGAGGTATTCAAACCGAATTGGGTATTCCTTGAGTTGGGATCTTGAACTTTAAAAAGAGCCTCTGCTTCCAAAAACTTTTCTTTTGCCTTGACAAAATCTCCATTTCTATAATAAATATTTCCAATATTAAGTACAATCCATGCTGGAGGGTTTGAATCTGATATATTTTGGTCTGTATTTATAGCTTCTTTTAGTCTCAATGCCGAATTAAAGTACTCGAGAGAAGCAGAGTAAAGCTCCATGTTTAGAAGAATCTCGCCCATCCTAGAATAAACTTTTATGATTTCCCAACTAAGAGGATTACCTGAAGTATTTTCAATGTAATCCAAACCAAACTGAAGCGCTAAATTAGGATTAAGGTTTTGATATTTTAAGAGAGAATCTTTAAGGCTTGTGGGTTGTTGAGCGTTTGATAAGAAAAACGTTGCCAAGAGAATTAAAAAAAATATTTTTCGCATTTGGCTATTTTTTCAAATATATAAACAATAAAATAGTCAACAATACTATTATAACTATCTCATAAAATTGTTTAAGATTCAATCTTTTTAGCTTTCTTTAATAAGTAATTCTTCTTGATCTTATTAAATTCATTTAAAGACATTCTCCTACCATTTACGTAGACAGATTTAACCCCTTTTGGTATTTCACTATAAAATAGATAATCAAATTCCATATCCCACTAATTTATTTAAATGTAAAAAACTATTTTGGGAACTGATAAAATAAAAATACTGCATTTTTACTGCACAATAAGTCACCTTGAATAAACATGCAAAAAATTATAAAGACTTAGTAATCAAACTTTTGTGCAAAAAAGTAAACTAGAGCTTCTATTTCTTCTTTGAAAAAATAAGTCTTATGGATTTGGCATACGATCAGCCAGTTGATCCGGTAAAGAATCCTCAACATTCTCAAGATGAGACTGCATTTTGTCCATCATTTCAAAAACCACCTCTGGGAAAGTCTGCGCAACATCGTATTTTTCTGAGATATCAGCTTTAATGTCATAAAGTTCAGGAGTCTCAAGCTCCAAGGTTGGTCTTCCATAATGAATAACTTCTCGTTGTTTGATATGAATCTTAAATTGTTCGTTTCTGTAGGCATGAAGCTCTGCAAAAGCCCAATAAAAAAACTCCTTTCTTGGACTTTCTGATTTTTGGATAAGTACTTGTGAAAGATCATGCCCGTCAATTTTTCGGTCAGTTGGAATTTTTGCTCCGGACAAGGATGTAAAAGTGGGAAGTAAATCTAGGGTGGCGCCCATCTGATCGATTACTCCAGGCGAAACAATTCCTGGCCCCCAAAAAACAGTAGGAACACGCTGTCCACCCTCAAATGTCGTCCCTTTTCCTGCTCGAAGTGGACCTGCAGAACCTCCATGTGTTTTAAACAATAGCCATGGACCATTATCGGAAGTAAAAACCACTACGGTATTTTTATCCAGATTATTTTTTTCTAAAGCCTTTAATACCTCACCTACACTCCAATCGATCTCCTCGATCACATCAACATATAAACTTGTTTTGCTTCTTCCTCTAAATTCCTCTGAAACAAAAAGAGGAATATGAGGCATACTGTGGGCAAGGTATAAAAAGAAAGGTTGGGCCTTGTTTTTCTCAATAAATTGAACGGCTTTTTCAGTGTACCTTTTAGTAATAGTAGTTTGATCAGCTGGACGTTCAATAATATCAGCATTTTCAATTAGTGGAACATTGAAAAATTCTGTATTTGAAAAATAATCGGGATCTTCGGATTGCTCAAGATACTCTCCCCACTTATCACTGTCCATATCATTGGAATAGGGAATCCCATAATAATAATCAAAACCTTGTTGCCCTGGTAAAAACTTAGGCAAATGACCCAAATGCCACTTTCCTACTGCTGCTGTAGAATAACCAAGAGGTTTTAAAATCTCTGCAATGGTAAGCTCCTCCAAAGGGAGGCCGTTTGGTGAATCAGGAAAAAAAACATGTCTTTTGGAAGAAGTCATCCCATTTCTAATAGGGTATCTCCCTGTCAATAATCCTGCCCTGCTTGGAGTACAAACCGGATCAGCAACATAGAATTGTGTCCACTTTTGTCCCTCTACTGCCATTCGGTCTATGTTAGGAGTTTGGATAAGTGGATGTCCAAAACTTCCTATATCTCCATAGCCCAAATCATCACAAAAAACAACCACAAAATTGGGTGGTTTTTCAGATTGTGCTGAGAGCCCAAAAAACACATAGCATATAAATATAAATAACCAATTTTTCATAAATAATATTCTTGTTAAAGAAATAGAAACCTGCTTAATATTAATTGAGCGACTGTCCTCCTTTTTCTCCGGTTCTTATTCTATATGCCTCTTCAACAGGTAATATGAATATTTTTCCATCACCCACTTGATCTGTGGCGGCTGATTCTATAATAGCGTTGACCGTTTTTTCAACAAAATCATCATTGACTACAATGGATAGATAACGCCTTTGGATTTCAGATGTACTGTAAGTAATTCCTCTATACACATGACCTTCCTTTTCGTTTCCAACTCCAGTCACGTCCCAATAACTAAAGAAGTTAACTTCTACTTTATGTAAGGCCTCCTTGACCTCAACAAATTTTGATTTTCTAATGATTGCTTCAATTTTTTTCATCTTAAAATAGATTTTAATTATTCGTTATTGTAGGATTTTACGCCAAAAGAAACCGAATCAATCCCTGCTTCTTCTTCTTCGTTTGATATCCTGATGCCTATGGCAGATTTTAAAACTTTCATCAATATAATGGTAAAAGAAAAAGAAAACAAGGCAATGGTAAACACTCCTATGAATTGGGTGATCAATAAATCAGCCCCTCCGCCAAAAAATAATCCCCCCTCTATGGCAAAAAGCCCAACGGCAATGGTCCCAAACAGTCCGTTGACACCATGAACTGCTACCGCCCCTACTGGGTCATCAACTTTAATTTTATCGAAAAATAAAACGGCTACATCCACCAATACCCCAGCAATTAAACCAATGAAAATAGCAGATACAGGACCAACTACATTACAGCCAGCGGTAATGGATACCAGACCAGCCAAAATTCCATTGATCACCATGGTAATGTCAATTTTTCCATAAGAAAAATAGGTGTAAAACATAGTTGCAATTCCCCCTGCTGCA
>JAYPMF010000138.1:0-4438 GCA_038129785.1 Flavobacteriaceae bacterium | reverse complement strand
GATTATCGTCATCAAACAAATCCCCTACTTTTTTGGTTATGTTCCCATAATGGCTCAAGAGTCGGCTAAGACAGGGTTATCTATTTTCAATTCTATAAATATGGGCTCAACTATTGTTGCATTTATTGGCTTTGGTATATTGTTATTATGGGATAAAGTATTGTCTAAAAAAAGTAGATTTTTTCAATTGATACAAGGTCCTTTGGTTGCTGTATTGGTAGGGATATTATATACTCATCTCACTTTGGGAAACAATACCTTAGGATTACCCTCAAAAAACTTGGTCAACGTCCCTCAAAATTCGGATTTAGCGGGCTTACTATCTAATTTTACTTTTCCTGATTTTTCTGCAATTACCAATCAGGAGGTGTGGATTGTTGCTTTGACTATCGCTTTGGTGGCTAGTCTTGAAACACTCCTCTGTGTTGAGGCTACAGACAAATTGGATGAGCAGAAGCGGATCACTCCAAAAAACAAGGAACTCATTGCTCAAGGACTGGGCAATATGATTTCAGGGTTGATAGGAGGTTTACCGATTACTCAGGTTATTGTCAGAAGTTCTGCCAATATTCAATCGGGAGGAAAAACCAAAATATCTGCCATTCTCCATGGTGTTTTTTTGTTAATCTCTGTGATGACAATACCGGGATTATTAAATATGATTCCACTTTCTGTCCTGGCGGCTATTCTGTTAATAGTGGGATATAAATTGGCCAAACCAAAATTGTTTGTATCGATTTTTAAATTAGGATGGAGGCAATTTTTACCTTTTATAACTACAGTATTAGGAATCATCGCAATAGATTTATTGGTTGGGATTGTCTTGGGACTTATTGTTGGAGTTTATTTTATATTGGTTGATAGTTACAAAAATTCTCATGCTCTCATTGTAAAGAGGAGTTCTGAAGGCAAAGATAAATATCGTATTAGTTTTGCTGAAGAGGTTACATTTGTCAATAAGATGCCTATTATGAAGGAATTGGAACGACTTCCTAACGAAGCCGAATTGGAATTAGATGTTAGAAACACGAAATTTTTAGATTTTGACATTCTTGACACGATCAATGATTTCTTAAGTACAAACGCTCATAAAAAAATAAATGTTGATTTAATAACTGAAAGGGGGGTATTTGAAGGTCCTTTGGATCTATATAGAACTATTTTCCCACACCAAAAAACAGGATAACTACTATTTAATCTTTTACTCTTTTTAACTAAAAACCCTCAAATATGTTGAGGGGTTTTTTTCTTATGCTAAAATGATATTTCAAGTGGATAATCTGAGTTCGTAATATAAAATTTAACCTAATAAAAGGATATTAAATGAATGAGTTAATAGGATTTAATTGATTTGAATTCGAATTATCGTTAAGCTAAATCAGCGTCTATCCATCATCTGTGAAATGATTTGTTTTGCTTCAAGACTTAGGTAGGATTCAAGAACTGTGAAGATATGGCTCAATCCTTTTTTTCTTAATGATTCGTCACTCGCATTGGGATATTTTTTACTGGAAAAATCCAGCCAATAACGACCAATTACCAATGTAATTTCAGATAGATTTTCAATTTGCTGTGGATTAAGCTGAAGCAACCCATTATTATAAGAATGTTGAATTCGCCCCTCTGCCCATTGATCTAAAGAATTATTTATATTTTTTGCAGTTTCCAAAACAAGCTCATCTTCATTCAACGACTTTTGAAAGTAATCTCTGAGGATGTAACGAAAGTCCCAAATACGCTCGTAAGAAAGAAAAATTACGAGAATAATGGTCTTTGTGTCCGTTGAGCTGGCTTGCTTATTCTCGGTTAAGAAAACTTTACTAAGGAGTTGAATATGCGCATCTAAAATATCTTTTTTGGTATTAAAATGGTACCAAAGTGATCCCTCCAAAATACCGGTTTGTTTTGCAATAGATGCGGTGGTGACCCTGCTGAAGCCAAGCTGGTTGAACAAAACTAAACTCGAAATCAGAATACGGTCGCGTGTTTTATCAGAAAACAAGTCCGTGGTTATTGGAGTAAGTTGTGAGGAGATTGTTTCAAGCATTTTCCGGAGGAAATTTCATGGCTTTGGGGACCCGGGGATTCATTACCCAAAACCAAAGGGGAGGGATCAAACTCATTAAAATGGAAGCAGGATATCCCAGTGGAAGTGTCGGGCTCTCCTCATAGCTATTAAGAACTTGGTACTTCTTTGTAGATTTATAGTGATGATCGCTGTGTCTTGTAAGTTCGTAAAGTGTGATACGCCCAATATTGAAATTAGAGTTCCAAGAGTGATGTGGCTGAACTCTCTCGTACCTACCGGATTCTGTCTTAAACCTCTGTAATCCATAATGTTCAATATAATTGATGCACTCCAAAAAAAGGAAAGCAATAACTCCAATTATAATTGCGAACAACATCACTTTGAATGAGAATAAGCTGTAAATTAAGATGAGGTAAATGGGCTGAATGAAGTGATACCAAAGGATGTCGTTTTTTGGTGATAAAAATGGCAATCCTTGGCTATTTAGGAGTTTGTTTTGAATTCTCCAAGCACTGATGTATTGTCGTGTGACAGAGGTAAACCAGAATGAGTAAAGAGTTTGACTGTAGCGAGCAGTAGCACCATCTTCAGGAGTTGCGACCTTCAGGTGGTGACCAAAATTGTGCTCTATGTAAAAGTGCATATACAAACACGGGAGATACAGGAACTTGCTCAAGAAACGTTCAAAGTAGGGATGACGATGACCCAGTTCATGAGCGACATTGATCCCATTAGTAGCTAGTAGAATACCACTTGATAAAACCAAACCAACTAATTCATAGGTCTCATAATGTTGGGACTGAATATTTGAAAGAATTACATACAACAGCCCAAAAACAATTGGAACATTCAAATAAAGCATCAAATCAAAAATCCACTTGGTCTTTTTATAAGTGGCATCTTCATTAGACAAGTTGTCTTTTGTTTCACCTGTAAGAACATCTAAAAGTGGAATGATAATGAAGGCAAAGAAAACAGCAGAATACGTCCAGATGCCAGTCGAAGTAAAAGAAATGTATGCAGATGCTGGAATAGTGTACGCAAAAAGATATTTTAAGTCTTTCATTTTAAAAAAATAGATTTGGGTACTTACCCAAAAAACAAATCTATTCTTTTTTGGGTGAATACCCAAGAAAATGAAATGAAAAAAATCTATGCATTGTTGATCTTAGGAAAAAGATCAAACAAAAGACCCTTAGTCATGTCAAAAAAATCCAATAATTTAATTTAAGAGATTATTAGTCAATAATCACTCAGGATATTTAAACCAGATACCACCAACAAACATAAAGGCAATGGTAGCCCAAATTACGATTGAAGGCAAATCGGGAGCTAAAGGGGCAGGCCCCATTTCAACTGTATGACCAAACTGGTTGATAATTGCTTCTCCGTTTGATGATATCTCAATTCCGTTTTGTTTTAATTCAGATAACTGATATGAAATGTTTTTTTGATTTTGTATCATGTATGAGGAGACTTGTATTCCAAAGAAAATTATACAAGTACAAAACAAAGTCAATACAGCTTTCGCATAGGTTGGCATATTTAATTCCCTGGAACGTCTGATCAAATAAAAAGCTAGTACTGTCATTACAATCACACAAAGAAGATAGATTGCATTGTTTATAAAATTTAAATTAGAAAGCTCGTAAATTTGAAATTCATTCATATGTATTTGATTTATATTTAATATGATTCAATATACAAAAAGTCGAAGGATTTTTAGGCTAACATAATATCATACCTCAAAAATTAGCACCTGTAAAAAGTAATGTAATAATTGAATTTAACTTACAAATATTACTACTTTATTAAAGTTCGATGATCTGTTAGGAAGCTTTTTTATTTAAAGTTATTGGAACTTTTAAAAAAAATATAACCAATGGCTCCTGTAGCTGCTCCAATCATAATTTGGTAGCCACCTTTATTAAGTATATTTATGATAAATAAATAGGTTCCCAGAATCATTAGTATTACCCCAAATGTTTTTAAGAAATTTTTCATTTTCAAGAACAGATTAAATTTTCAAGTAAATTTTATATTTATCCATAAGATATAGTATCGACCAGTAAAATAGCATTATAAATATTGAATAGAAAAGAGATCCATTCATATTTCCAAATAGTGGTGCAAAAATTTCCCCAAAAATCCAGCTTTTTAATGAAACCGAACTTCCCTCAAATTGAAATTTTATCAGCCCAGACATTACGCTAGCCCATAGTTCTGCTAAAATATATGCAAACAACGGATTTACACCAAAGACGAAAAAAGGGCCGAAGTATTTTGACTTTTTATGTACATCAATGACCCAGATCAAAAATGCCATGACAATAAGTGCCCACCCACTAGTGTACAAGACATAGGAGCTTGTCCATAAAATTTTATTTATTGGGAAGACTAAATTCCATA
>JAYPMF010000137.1:0-4444 GCA_038129785.1 Flavobacteriaceae bacterium | reverse complement strand
AATATGGTCTAGCCTCTCGATTCCCACCACTATAAAAGATCGATTGGGAGGAGGAGATGCATTTACAGCCGGTGTTCTTCATGGTTCAATTTTGAATTGGGAGACACAAAAAATCCTAGATTTTGCTACCGCTGCTTTTGCCACTGCTCAAACCCTCAAAGGTGATATCAATTTTCTAAATGCAAAGGAAATATTATCGGTTAGTGAAGGCAATCTCAATGGTCGTCTAAAAAGATAAAACATGACACGAGCTGACCTCTTACATAAGTTATTATTAACTAAGATCATTGCCATCATTCGCCTTTCGGAGAGTGAACCCATTTTTGAATTAGCAAAAGCTCTTCATCTAGGCGGGATCAAAGCTATAGAAATAACCATGGGAACACCCAATGCTTTGGTAGAAATCAATAAGTTGTCCCAAATAGAAGGGGTCATTCCCGGCGTGGGTTCTGTCATAGATGCAAAAACAGCCAAAGCCGCCATAGAGGCTGGAGCAGAGTTTGTGGTCACTCCAGTAAGTAAACCCGAAGTAATCCAAATGGCACATAAATACGAAAAACCCATTTTTTCAGGAGCCATGACCCCTTCAGAAATTTTACAGGCTCATGAATGGGGTGCAGATGTAGTCAAACTTTTCCCCGCGGCCACAACCTTTGGCTTGTCCTATTTTAGAGCCGTAAAAGCTCCAATACCTAATATCCCAATTATGCCTACCGGAGGAATAACGGCCGAAAACGCAGCCGATTGGATCGCCAATGGGGCGGCTTGTCTGGGTATAGGGAGCAGCTTGATTAACAAAAAATTAATTGAACAAAGAGATTTTGAGGCCATAACAGTTATGGCACGAGAAATGACAGAGTTAATTAAAAATTGATTTTCTTACCTATTTGAGCTCTAACTTTTGGGTTTTGCCATATCCGTCTCCTCTGATAGCTTCAAAAGCTGTCAACATCTCCTGAAGTTTTTGAGGTTGGCTGTCTGCCAGGTTGTTTTGTTGGCCGATGTCTTGGGCAAGATTATACAATTGAAAATCGGAATCATTCCCCAGTTCAATTTGAACCTTCTCATTTACAGCAGGTCCATTATAAGGCGGGATCATTACCCAATCTCCTTTTTTAAAGGCAGTTCTCGAGGTTGCCTCAATGACCAATTCATCCCTTCCATGATCAGATTTTCCAATTAACAAATCCATTAGGGGTAGACTGTCATCAGTTCTGACCTCACTGCCCACCAACTGGGCCAAAGAGGATAACAGGTCCAATTGACTTACCATGGCATCGGAAACACCGGGTTGAATTTTCCCCTTCCAATAGGTGAAAAAAGGCACATGGGTACCTGCTTCAAACAGGCTGTATTTTCCTCCACGAAAAGGCCCCCAAGGGTTATGGCCACCGTTTTTTATATCTGAATCATCATAGTAACCATCGTTTAAAACCGGTCCATTGTCACTGGAAAAAATGATGAGGGTATTTTCCAAGATTCCCTCGGCTTCCAAGGTTTTTTTTAATTCGCCCAAACACCAATCTGCTTCCACTATGGCATCCCCTCTCGGGCCTAATTGAGATAGGCCCTCAAACCTTGGATGAGGTGTTCTAGGAACATGTGGTTGCTGCATAGGATAATACAAAAAGAAGGGTTGATCTTTGTGGTCTTTAATGTATTCTTGAACGCCATTTAAAAAATGATCTGCCATATCAATATCACTCCATTTCGCAGCATCTCCACCTTTCATAAAACCAATTCTTGGAATTCCATTGACAATGCTGCTATTGTGACCGTGATGCCACTTCATGGTTAATAATTCTGGATTTTCCAAGCCCGTAGGTTCTCCCTCAAAATTCTTTTGGTAATTTACCTCAATAGGATCATTGGGGTCCAATCCAACAACATTTCCATCTTTAATGTAAACGGTGGGAACCCTGTCTTGGGTTGCTGCCAAAATATAAGAATAATCAAACCCCAGTTGGTTAGGGCCAGGGGTTACCAATTCGTTCCAATTGACATTTCCATTGCCAAGACCCAAATGCCATTTTCCGATAATGGCGGTTTGATATCCTTGCTGTTTTAGCATTTTGGGTAGGGTCATCTGATCAGTACCAATTATTAAAGGTGCAGTACCAGCAAGAATTCTCGCTCTTTTTTCGCGCCATGGATAAACCCCTGTCAACAGTGCATATCGACTGGGTGTACAGGTAGCAGAGGTCGCATAGCCATTATTGAATCGCATTCCTGCCATCGCCATGGCATCAATATTGGGGGTTTTTAGTTTTTTAGCCCCATTGTAACTGACGTCTCCATATCCCAAGTCATCCATATATACAATGATGATATTTGGTTTTGTAGGGGCTTCTTTTTTGTTGCAGGAGATAAAACCTATGGTAAAAAACAAAACTAAATGGGTTAACTTGAGCTTCAAAAACATAATGGTTTAGTCGTATTTCGTTATTTATCCAAATTAGTGATTTGTTACTATTTTAGAGAAATTTTTATTTAAAATATGAAAAACAATAGTTCAAGGGTTTTGTTGTTAAATATCCTGAATGCAGTTTATTTCACTTTCGCGAGTTGTGAATATTCACAAAAGAATATATTGGTAAAGGACCACCCCAATGTGATCGTTATCATGACAGACGATTTAGGCTATGTCGATGTTGGATTCAATGGCAGTATTGACATCCCAACCCCCAACATAGATCGCATCGCACATCAAGGGGTAAAATTCACCAATGGTTACACCTCCTATTCTGTGTGTAGTCCGAGTAGAGCTGGTTTTATTACTGGGCGCTACCAGCAGCGTTTTGGCTATGAAAGAAATACCCAATACAGACCCAATGACCCCAATATGGGTTTGCCGCAAAGTGAAAAAACCATCCCTGAAGTTTTGGGTCAGGTTGGGTATACCTCAGGCGTTATCGGAAAGTGGCATTTGGGAGCGCATATTTCAAATCATCCACTAAATCGCGGATTCGATTTTTTTTATGGACACTTGGGGGGAGGACATCGCTATTTTCCCGAAGAATTGACCATTGAGGACAGTTACTCCATCAATGATGAACCTCTAAGTTACAGGACGTGGATCATGCGAGATCATAAGCCAGAAAAAACCGATGAATATCTAACCGATGAATTTTCGAATGAAGCACTAAAGTTTGTTGAAAAAAATCACAAGGGTCCCTTCTTTTTGTATTTAGCATACAATGCACCCCATGGCCCCCTTCAGTCTACACCAAAATACTTGGATCGTTTTGATCACATCAAAAACAAAAAAAGAAAAACATATGCCGCTATGGTCAGCGCTGTTGACGAGGGCGTGGGTCGATTACTCGATAAACTCGAAACTCTGGAAATTGCTGAAAATACGATGATCTTCTTTTTATCTGACAACGGAGGGCCTGAGCCTAAAAATGGATCAAACAATGGGCCGCTGAGAGAGGGAAAATCCTCCATTTATGAGGGTGGAAATCGTATTCCGTTTGCTATGCGATGGACTAGAGAAATTTCGCCAATGGTCTATGAATATCCAATTTCTAGTTTGGACATATTGCCAACAATAGCAACCTTAACCGATGCTCCATTACCAGCAGATAGGCCATTGGATGGGGTAAATATTATTCCTTTTTTGAAAGGAGAAAAACAAGGAAGACCCCATCAAACCTTATACGTCAGAAAATTTGACAATGATCTTTATTCAGTGAGAGATGGAGATATGAAATTAGTAACCAAGAAGAAAAACTCAATCAAGGAATTGTATGATCTAAAAAATGATTTGGGGGAAGAAAAAGACTTAGCTAACTTATTTCCATTGGAAGTTAATCGTCTGGACTCCCTACGTCAAGCTTGGGACGCTCAATTGATCGATCCAATTTTCTTAGGATTGATTCATACCGAAAGATGGCAGAGAAGGTTAAAAGTAAATCCAAAATTAAAGTGAGTTAAAATCTAGGCCCATGAAAAACGAAATCATTGATTTAATAAATAGAGTTGATCACACCTCCATTAGTGATCGTCGCAAAGATTTATTGAAGCCATTACAAGAATATTTGTCATTCAAAATAAAACAAAAAACAACAGTCAATCTCAATTTTATCTGTACCCACAATTCTCGCAGAAGTCAACTTGCCCAAGTATGGGCTAAGGTCATCGGAGAATTTTATGGCCATGATATCAACACTTTTTCGGGGGGGATTGAAATTACGGCTTGTGATAAACGAACAATTTCTTCTTTGTCACGCTCGGGTTTTGAAGTGACAAATCCCAGCGGAGAAAACCCACATTACGAATTAAAATTTCACCCCAATAAACCCCCAATTTCTCTATTTTCAAAAGTTTATGATGACCCCCCCAATCCAAAAACTAATTTTGGAGCAGTGATGACCTGTACCCATGCTGATAAAAACTGTCCATTGATCGCTGGTGCTGAAAAAAGAATTTCATTGCCTTATGA
>JAYPMF010000136.1:0-4526 GCA_038129785.1 Flavobacteriaceae bacterium | reverse complement strand
CTGAAAACCCGTCATAATGAGGTTGCACCCGGTCAATTTGAGTTGGCACCGATTTTTGAAGAAGCTAATTTGTCGGTTGACCATAATTCATTGGTTATGGACTTAATGAATAAAATAGCATCAAAACACGATTTTATTGTATTGTTTCACGAGAAGCCATTTGAGGGAATCAATGGATCAGGGAAACACAATAACTGGTCTCTATCTACTAATACAGGGCTCAACTTATTAAGTCCTGGTAAAACTCCCATGAGTAACCTTCAGTTCTTAACCTTTTTTATTAATACCATTGCTGCGGTATTATCTCATGAATCCCTTATGAGAGCTTCTATTGCAAGTGCTAGTAATGACTTAAGATTGGGTTCCAATGAGGCTCCACCTGCCATCCTCTCTGTTTTTATTGGAAAACAACTAACAGCTGTTTTGGACGACCTGGAAAATGTTTCCAAGGGAAAACTCTCTCCAGAGGAAAAAACAGACCTCAAATTAAATGTCATTGGTAAAATACCAGAAATCTTGTTGGACAATACGGATAGAAATCGGACGTCTCCTTTTGCTTTTACAGGAAATAAATTTGAATTTAGAGCAGTAGGATCCAAATCTAATTGTGCTAAATCCATTACGGTTCTTAATGCCGCAGTTGCGCAGCAGTTAGAAAAATTTGCCAACGAGGTCAATACTTTGATCGAGGAGAAGAATATGAAAAAAGACGATGCGATTTTTAATGCTCTTAGAGACAATCTAAAAGGGATAAATAATATACTTTTTGAAGGAGATGGATATAGTGAGTCGTGGGTGAAAGAGGCAAAAAAGCGTGGCCTGAGTCATATTCAAAATACTCCCGAGGCTTTAAAGGCGTATATTTCCAAAAAAAGTATTTCACTTTTTGAACAAACAAATGTGCTATCTGAGCGAGAAGTGAAAGCAAGATATATAGTTGACCTAAATGAATACACCATGCGGATTCAAATTGAGTCTAGATCATTAGGAGACATTGCTCGTAATCACATCATTCCAACCGGTATTAAATACCAAAATATATTAATTGAAAACGTAAAAGGCTTGAAGGAAATTTACGGTAAGGACTACCAAAAATTTGCCGAGGTTCAATTAAAAATCATTGAACGTATTTCGGGACATATTGATGAAATTAATAAAGGTATAATTCAAATGATTGAAACCCGGAAGTCTTTGAATAAAATTGATGACGAATTTAATAAAGCCTATGCCTACTTTGAAAAAATTTTACCCTTTTTAAATGATATAAGATATCATTGTGATAAGTTAGAGTTGGTTGTAGATGATGATCTTTGGCCTTTGGCCAAATATCGCGAACTCTTATTTTGTCGCTGATAAAAAGTTTTCAATCTTTATGGGTTAATGGAATAGTGTTAAATTTGAATTCTAATCAAGATAATGACTGACAATAGGTATAAGCTTAGGGGTGTTTCTTCCCAAAAAGAAGACGTACAAAATGCCATTAAAAATATTGATAGAGGACTTTTTCCTAAGGCATTTTGTAAAATTGTTCCTGATTTTTTGACGGGTAGTGAGGATCATTGTTTGGTCATGCATGCCGATGGGGCAGGAACTAAAAGTTCTCTTGCTTATGCTTATTGGAGAGAAACCAGAGATTTGTCGGTTTGGAAAGGTATCGCACAGGATGCATTGATCATGAACGTTGATGATCTGCTTTGTGTTGGGGTGACCAGTGATATCTTGTTATCATCAACTATTGGTAGGAACAAAAATAAAATTCCTGCTGAGGTACTTTCAGCTATAATTAATGGTACCGAGGAATTATTGACCAATATGGCTCAACTAGGTGTGAAAATTTATAGTACCGGTGGAGAAACTGCCGATGTAGGGGATTTAGTAAAGACCATCATCGTTGATTCTACCGTTACTGCCAGAATCAAAAGAAATGATGTAATTGATAATGCAAATATTCAGGGTGGAGATGTGATTGTGGGTCTGGCTTCCTTTGGGCAGGCTACCTATGAAGATCAATACAATGGGGGAATGGGAAGCAATGGTCTGACCTCTGCAAGACACGATGTGTTTTATCCAGCTTTAAAAGAAAAATACCCCGAAACATTTGACAATGAGTTGCCTGACGATCTTGTTTACACTGGTTCCAAGGCCCTAACGGATCCTACAAAAACAGTTTTAGATGCTGGTAAATTGGTTTTGTCTCCCACCAGAACCTATGCGCCCGTCATTAAGACGATTTTGGAAACCATGGACCGATCTATGATTCATGGTATGGTTCATTGCAGTGGGGGGGCACAAACTAAAATTCTACATTTTGTTGACAATCTTCATATAATCAAAGACAATCTTTTTGTTTGTCCTCCTTTGTTTGAAATGATCCAAAAAGAATCGGGAACAGGTTGGAGAGAAATGTACGAAGTCTTTAATATGGGTCATCGAATGGAAGTTTATTTGTCCGAGTCCCATGCACATAAAGTGATTGAAATTGCCGAGTCATTTAATATTGAAGCCCGAGTCGTGGGTAGGGTCGAAGCTTCAGATGAAAAAAAGTTGACGATCCTGTCGGCTGAAGGTATTTTTCAGTATTAATCATTTATCTTAGTGCTACTCTGTTGAGCCAATTACATGAAAAAAATTATTTTTTTAATTCTTTTTATTTTTCAAGCCGTTGTAGCTCAAGAGCGTGATGCATTGTTGGAGGGTTTATTTGAGGAGGAAATGACAATGGAGAAACAATTACTGCCGCAAAAAATGATTTTTACCCAATCTCTTTTATGGGGAAAAAATGGTCTTTTTCGTACAACCGGTATTTCAAAACTTTCTATTGAGAAGAGGGAGAAAGAGTTGAAGGTCAGAAATGTTATGCTTAAATCTCATCAGATCATTGGATATTTAACACTCGCAGGAATGGTGGCTCAGGGAATTATGGGGGGGAGGTTGTATAATGGTGATTATGAACTTTATGATGCACACAAAACTTTGGGACAATGGGTTACCGCATCGTATTTTACCGGTGCTGGACTTTCTCTATTCGCTCCTCCGCCTTTGGTTAAAAAAAAAATGAAAGGCTTCAATTCCATTAAAGCACACAAATGGCTGGCATATTTACATTTTTCAGGAATGATCGCCACCAATTCCTGGTCAAAGGAGGATAGAGACTGGCATAAGTATGCAGCCTATACCACTTTTGCCAGTTATGCTTCTGCTATATTAGTGTTTAAATTTTAGACTTATGAAAATAGTATTGTTTTGGGTTTTAATCATTTTCTCCTCGGTATCTCAAGCGCAGGACAGATGGGTATTAAATTCTGAAAATTCATTTATCACCTATGAGGCATCTCATTTTTTACATGATTGGTCGGGGACCAATCAAAACGTAAAGGGCTTAATGATTGGAAATCAAGATATTTTTCAAAAAATAGCCATTGCAATGTATGTAAGGGATTTTGATAGTAAAAATAGCAATAGGGACAATAATGCGCTTGAAATTTTAGAGGTCTTACAATTCCCAAAAATTGAATTTTTTTCCGAGGAAGTAGAATGGAAAGAGCATGAAGCTAAATTTGGTGGTGAATTAAATTTTCACGGGATTGAATTGCGTAAAAATATCACTGCAAAAGTTAATCTTAAGCAAAATAATCTTCTGTTGGAGGGCAGTTTTGATTTAATGCTTTCTGATTTTAAGGTTCCATTGCCCTCCTTTATGTTGAGAAAAATGGAGGATGAAATAGTCATTAAATATCAGTTGTACTTTAAGAAACTTGAAAGATAGTATTTAAAACTTTAAATTTGTGTTCTACACTGTTCTTTCAAAATGATAGAAAAACTAGAGATTGTTCAACAAAGATTTATTGAAGTATCTGATTTAATTATTCAGCCAGATGTAATCGCAGACCAAAAGAGATATATTCAGCTCAATAGGGAATACAAAGATTTGAACAGAGTTGTTGCCAAGGCAGAGGACTATAAATCCATTTTAGCGAATATTGAGGAGGCGGAGACCATGATCAAAGAGGAGTCGGATATAGAAATGATAGATATGGCTAAAATACAATTGGAAGAGGCGAGGGAACAACTTCCACTGTTGGAGGAAGAAATTAGGTTATTGTTGATTCCCAAAGATCCCGAAGATCAGAAAAATATAGTTGTTGAAATTAGAGCAGGAACAGGAGGTGACGAGGCGAGTATTTTTGCTGGTGATCTTTATCGTATGTACACAAAATACTGTCAAGATCAAGAATGGAAAGTTAGTTTTGTCGATGCTAATGAAGGAACTGCAGGAGGCTTCAAAGAGGTTATTTTTGAAGTTTCTGGTGAGGAGGTTTATGGAACCATGAAATACGAGTCAGGTGTACATCGGGTTCAGCGAGTGCCTCAAACTGAAACTCAGGGTAGGGTTCATACCTCAGCGGCCACCGTTATGGTTTTACCCGAGGCCGAGGAGTTTGATGTTGAGGTTAATATGAACGATGTAAGGGTGGATTATTTTTGCTCTTCAGGTCCGGGTGGGCAATCGGTTAATACCACCTATT
>JAYPMF010000135.1:2889-4533 GCA_038129785.1 Flavobacteriaceae bacterium | reverse complement strand
GTTACCATTTGTAACACGACCAAAATCAAATATAAGGAATTGAGCGTTTTTGATAAAACTTTCTTTTTTAAATTCATAACACTAGCACTGTTGATTTTACTCGGTTGTGGGAAGGATAAAATTGAACGAAACCCTTATCTGGCCTCTGTAAGGTTTAATGTTAATCTCAACCTCAATTTACCGGGTTTTGACAATTTGAGGTATGCCGGTGGAGGTCAAAGCATCCGACAGGGAGGAATCAATGGACTCCTGGTTTTTAACCTCAACGGAAATGATTTTTTGGCTTGGGAAGCCACCTGCCCCAACCATCCCATCAGAGATTGTTCGGATCTATCCATTACAGGGGTATTGGCAGAATGTTCTTGTGAGGGCTTTGAATACAGCTTGGCCACTGGGCAACTGCTTAACCCGAAAGAGGACACTAAAAATCCCTATCCCATGTTGTTTTATAACGTTAGACGCTCAGGGAATACCCTTAATATTACCAACTAAACCTACAATTGATGAAAAAATTGATCTTCTTATTTTTTTTTGGAGCTTCGGTATTTCTCCGGAGCCAACTTTTAGAGTTGGATTATCGATCACCGCTAAAAAGTGAAAGCCGTTTCAGTATAGGGTTTTTTAAGCAAATTATGTTAGGGGCTACTACCTTGGGACACATCGATACCACCGTAGAGGTGATGAACATTAAATTAAATGCATCAGGAGGACTATTGGCAGGTTTTTCAGTTGCAGGGACACAAACTTTTTGGGTAGGCAACAAAGGCGATAAAAGAAACAATCTATCCTTCCTAGTCAATCCAACGGGAAGGATCAATGGAAGCTTGTACTTTCTAATTCCACTTCAAGGGGAGGAAAAAAGCAATTTGAGGCTAAGCTCACGTTTAGGGCTCAAATTGATCCAAGGCACTCCGCTCAGGGGTTTTCAAAGTTCCTTTTTAAGCAATCACGCTGAAATAGGCGTTGTCTATCAAAAGCTGCTTTATGAAAATGCTCCCGAAAATGAAAGGATTGATTTCTGGTTTTACCCACAATTCCTGCTCAATCAGAACAATATGAAGGATCTGGCTGTATTTTTTGACAACCAACTAAAACCCGTCTCTATGGGCTATGGATTACAAACCGGAGTGGAATTCAATCAAAGATTACGATTAATTTTCCTGCTCAATCAATTTGTCAATACCCTTGTTCCCGACTCCTTGGGGATTCCTGTGCTTCGTTTTACCTTGGTCTACCGTTTTTAGAATCTCAAACTGATCCCTGCCAAAAAGTTAAATCCGGCTTGGGGATAATACCCTGTCCCCTCGATGGTGGTCACTGCCCCCGGTACAGAATAGTCGTCATCAAAAGTGTAGAAATATCCATTGGAAACATATTTTGTTCCCAAAAAGTTGTTTAACAACAATGAAATGTTAATTTCTTTAAACAGGCTTTTGGGAAGAATACGATAATTGACATTTAGATCGGATACGGTATAGGCTTCCAGCTTGGAAGCTTCAGAATCGATATTTCCCATATATTGCTCTCCTACATGTTTGGTGAGCAGGGCGATTTTCCAGTCAGTTGAAGACTGAAAAGCGATGATATTTCCTGCCACTACAGCGGGAGAAAAAGAAAGATGGGTATCCCCTAAAGCGGTCAAAA
>JAYPMF010000135.1:0-2789 GCA_038129785.1 Flavobacteriaceae bacterium | reverse complement strand
GAAATATAAAATTTATTATTGGGATTGAGGGTGTAAACCAGCCCGGCTTTGGGGTTAAAAAATCCGTAGTTTTCCTCTATATTAATGGGTTCAGGCCCTTTTAGTTTTCCATCGGCAGTGTAACTTATACCGCGGTATTGCAAATCCAAATAGGCTGAAATACGGTCATTGAATCGATGGTTGACTTTGGCATAAACGTTGCCTTCTTTTTTGTTTCCCTGGTTTTCATAAAAACGATGCCGAGGCGAGATGCTAGGAGCATAATGGGCAAAAATCAACTCCCCAAAATGATCCCCCACATAACTGCTGTAGAGTGCGCCCAAGTTCCATTCTGTATTTCCTTTTTGTCTGTTGAGTGAAAAAGTAGTCACATAGTAATCATTGTCCAACCACTTGCGGACAATGTTTTCAGTTGTATCAAGGATTGATCCTCCAATATTAACAGGCTTCAATCCTAAGAAACTAAAATTATTGACAGAAGAAAAATTGATGTTTTGCTCGAACCAAAGATCTTTGTACTCCTCATAGTAACCACGTCCGTAGGTATAATTCAATCCTAAAGAGAAACTGGTGTAAGGATCGATCTTTTGATTCCAGTGTAACTGATAATGATCTTGATGGTAATTGTCCACTTGGTTGTCGTAATGCCCTTCAAAACCTCCCTTATCGTCATAAATTTCTCCTGCTGGATTATATTGGCGGTTTGTGTTTAAAGTATTTTTATCCACCCCAAACCATGATTGATAGGTAATCTCATTTCCTCCAAAAACTATTGCTTTTATCAAAGTATTTTGATCCTTAAAAGCCGCGTGTAAAAAGTAGGACTTTAAATCCGAACTGGCGCGTTCAACATAACCGTTGGAAGTGATCTTGGATAATCTTCCCGAAATTTCAAAATGATTGTTAAGCAGTCCGGTAGAAAATTTTAAAGTGTGCTTTAAGGAATTAAAACTCCCCACCGTATTTGCAATTTCTGCATAGGCATTTTGGGACACTTCATCGGTAAGTAAATTGATACTGGCGCCAAAAGCACCAGAACCGTTAGTAGAAGTACCTACCCCTCTTTGTATCTGGAAGGAGGAAACAGAGGAGGTAAAATCAGGCATATTGACCCAATAGACTCCTTGACTTTCAGCGTCGTTGTAGGGAATACCATTGATTGTTACATTGACACGTGTGGCATCACTTCCCCGCACTCTGATCCCAGTATAACCGATTCCTGCTCCGGCATCACTAGTGGTGACCACTCCGGGCAGATAATTTAGCATGATGGGCAGGTCTTGCCCCAGGTTTCTGGAGGCCAGCTCTTCCTTATCTACATTGGAAAAAGAAAAAGGCTGGTCTTCGTCGATACGTAGTCCGGCGAGTTTTACTTCTTCTAACTGAATTTCAGGAATACTGTCTTGAACAGCAGTGGTTTGTGCAAGCGATAGTGTTGGAAGGATCATCGCTAAAAATCCAAAATAAATCGTTTTCATCCGAATAGTTTTATTCGAATAAAAGGGGTGATTATTCTTAGTGTTAAACGTTAATTAAAAATCCCTTGGCAGCATTACCTGCCCAGGTTCAATGGGTATGATCTCAGCCAGCCAAAAGCGGGCACCCCTTCGAGATATGTGCAAAGATAAGTCAAGGATTAAAAATTGAAAAGCGTGTCTAAACTTTTTTTAGTAATGGGTCAATGGAGGCTATGGCCTTATTCAATCGCAAATCCTGATTTCCCTCTAAGACTACATAATTTTTTTGCAACTTGTCCAGTGTACTTTTGAAGTGATCGAACATCGACTGACGGTCATCAGGCCGATCTCTTAAATTATCTTTTACCCAAGGGATATCAATTCCGGTCAACAGATAGAGGTCATAACTCCACTTTTCAGAATATGCCAGAATCTCGGGGTGACAATAACCGTCAAAATGGGTCTCTGACCATACCCTTGTGACCACTACATTGGTGTCGCAAAACAAAAGCCGATTTGCTTTAACCAGCTTTTGGTTTTCTAATTCTAGCTGTCCCGCAACGATAATCGGCAAGTCCTCCAAAGTACAAACGGCTTGTTGTTCTTCCCATTTGTTTTGGAGGTAATCTCTGGCAAATTCTTGTACCCATTGGGTTTTATAGTATTTTGCCAAGGCTTTGGCTTGGGTGGTTTTTCCTGTCGATTCAGGACCGTAAAGCACTACCCTGAGGATATGGGAGGGGTTTTGTCTAAGGTCTTTTTCCATGAGCGGTATCCATAGATGGCAATAAGGGTAAAGATAACATATTGCAAACTGGTTAGTGTGAGTCCTTTGTAAAAGTAGAGGGGTATGGATATGATATCCCCTAGGATCCAAAAGAGCCAATGTTCTATTTTTCGGCGGGCCATCAAGCCCATCCCAACAAAAAAAATGGCAGTGGTCAGGGTGTCCACATAAGCCGTCCAATTCTTCCATTTGTCAAAGACTTGATAGACCCAAAAGATAAAAAGTAAACTCGCCCCAAAGAGGAGCAAAGCTGTTTTGAATTCTTTTTTGGTTGTTGAAGTTATGGGGTGAACAATGACCTGCTCTTCTCTTTTTGACCAATAGTACCATCCATAGGCACTCATGATAAAATAATAGGCGTTGATGATCATGTCGCCCAATAAGGCCCATTTGAATAATAAATAGACAAAGATGGAGGTGGAAATCATTCCGGTGGGATAGACCCAAATATTGTTTTTTTTGGCATACCAAACACTCATCAATCCAAAGAGGACTCCGGTAATTTCCAATACAAAGTCTATGGTGGCATAGCCGCTGTATTGGCC
>JAYPMF010000134.1:0-4540 GCA_038129785.1 Flavobacteriaceae bacterium | reverse complement strand
CTAGGGTGTGTTCAGGCAGATAACCTGATGCCCCCCGATGGGCGATGACTAGTTTTTGTTTTGAGGCATGTACTGAAGAACAGACAACAAAAAATAATAATATGAAAACAAAAAAATATTTATTCACATTTTAAATTAATTTAAATTTTTTTATTACTATAGTCGCAGTCCTGTGTTGGAATCAAAGCAGTGCATGTTTGCGTAATCAAAATGAAAATCTATTGTTTTATGATTTTTATAATCGTAATCGTGTGGAACTCTAGCAATTATTTTATCTTCTCCGTTTAATACAGTTCCATAAATAAATGAATCAGCTCCTTGTCGTTCAAAATTATGTGTATTTACTTTAATTGAACACTCAGCTTTATTATTTAACACAATATGTTCTGGTCTAACCCCTATTGTTATCTGTTTATCAATATCAAAATCTTTAAAAGACTCAGATTTTACAACTAAACCTCCATCCAATTCCAACTCACTTTTTCTTATCATTTTCCCTTTGACTAAGTTCATGGGTGGAGACCCAATAAATGAAGCAACAAAAATTGATGATGGGTACTCATAAACTTCTATTGGTGTGCCAATTTGCTCTATTCTCCCCTTTTCCATGAGAACTAACCTTTGACCAAGTGTCATAGCTTCAATTTGGTCATGTGTTACATAAATTGAAGTGACTCCAAGTCTTTCTTGTAATTGTTTGATTTCTAACCTCATTTGAACTCTAAGCTTTGCATCTAAATTAGACAAAGGTTCATCAAACAAAAAAACCTTGGGTTCCCTTACGATTGCCCTTCCCATAGCAACACGTTGACGTTGTCATCCTGAAAGTGCCTTGGGTTTTCTTAAGAGCAAATCATTTAATTCAAGTGTTTTGGCTACTTCGTTTACAAGTTCATTGATTCTTTCTTTTTTAATTTTTCTGTTTTTCAGTCCATAGGCCATGTTTTCATAGACTGTCATATGAGGATAAAGGGCATAATTTTGAAATACCATTGCAATATCTCTATCGGCAGGTTCCTTATCATTAACTAATTCGTCATCAATGTATATTTCACCTTTAGAAATTTCTTCTAAACCTGCTATCAGACGTAGCATTGTTGATTTTCCACAACCTGAGGGACCGACAAGCACAACAAATTCACCATCTTTAATATCAAAATCCATGCTTTGAATTGCTTGAACCCCACCTGGATAGATTTTTTCAACTTTTTTTAAACTTAATGAAGACATTTATTTCTCTGATTCGATTAATCCTTTTACAAATAGTTTCTGCATTGTAAGCACTACAAGAATTGGAGGCAACATAGCTAGCAATGAAGTCATCATGATAATATGCCATTCAGGAGTTTGCTCAGCAGCTTCAATCATTTGTTTGATACTCATAACAATTGTGTATTTATCTCTGTCGGTCGTAATCAACAAAGGCCACAAATACTGATTCCATCCATATATAAAAAGAATCACAAATAGTGCAGCTATATTTGTTCTGGATAATGGCACAAGAAAATCGAAAAAAAATTTAAGTGGACCAGCACCATCAAGTTTTGAAGATTCAATGAGTTCATCAGGTATTGTCATGAATACCTGTCGAAACATGAATGTTGCTGTAGCTGATGCAATTAGCGGTATACTCAAACCCGCATATGAATTTAACATCCCCAAATTTGAGACAACTTCAAATGTTGGAATAATTCTAACCTCAACGGGCAACATAAGAGTAATAAAAATTAACCAAAAAAATAATAAGCGAAATGGAAATTTAAAATATACGATAGCAAAAGCTGAAATTAAGGAGATTAATATTTTTCCAATTGCAATACTCAATGCCATAATTAAGCTATTCAAGAGCATTTTCCATACTGGAGCTGTATTAGTCCCTTCTAAACCTGAACCTAAAAGTGTTTGATTTAAATTGACTAAAAATTGATCACCAGGAAGCAAGGGAAGTGGAACCTGAAGCATTCTTAACCCATCATGTGTCGCACCGACAAACATCACCCATATTGGTAATGCAATGATTATAATTCCAACAATCAATACAAGATGGGTGATAAAATCTAATACAGGCCGTTTTTCAATCATTTATATTCAACTTTTTTTTCTATGAATCTAAATTGAAAAAAAGTGAGAGAGATCACGATAAACATTAGTATTACTGACTGTGCAGCAGACCCTCCTAAGTCTAAACCTATAAATCCATCGTTATATACTTTGTAAACAAGTATTTCTGTTGAATTTGCAGGCCCTCCCTGGGTCATTACATGAATAATCCCGAAAGTATCAAAAAAAGCGTAGACTGTATTGATTACTAATAAAAAGAAAGTGACAGGTGATATTAATGGAAAAATGATTGTCCAAAATCTTTTTATCGGACCAGAACCATCCAAAGCTGCGGCTTCAATCATTGATTTTGGGATAGCGTGTATACCTGCCAAAAAAAACAAAAAATTGTATGCCACTTGTTTCCATGCAGAAGCAAGCACCACTAATATCATTGCTTGTGTCCCATTCAGCTTATAATTCCATTCTACATCAAAATATTTTAAATAATATGTGATTAACCCTAGACTTGGATCGAATAACATAATCCATAATGCTCCTGCCAAAACCGGAGCAACTGCATAGGGCCAAATTAGTAGGGATTTATAAATTAATTCTCCTCGAATTACTCTTTCGGCAAATCCTGCTAATATTATTTAAAAAATCTTTTAAAAAAATGCGACTAGAAACGAAAAAAGCGCTGTTCTTCCAAATGAATCAACATAATATTCATCTTCAAACAGGAAGATAAAATTTTCAAACCAGACAAATTCAGACCCAAGCCCAAAAGCATCCTCAACCAAAAATGATTGGTACAGAGCTTGAACAGCAGGCCAAATAAAAAAAATAAGAGTAATTAAAATCTGAGGGGCAATTAAAAGATAGGCGAGTAACTTATTATGATAATAAATTTTTTGATTCATACAATTGGTAAGAAGCTGAGTAGAATTGAATACTCAGCTTCTTAATATAATTGACCTTACCTGTTAGCTCTTTCGAATTTTCTCAACAGAGCGTTTCCACGTTTTGCTGCTGCATCCATTGCATTTGATGAAGATTTTGAACCATTCCAAATCGCTTCCATTTCTTCATTGATAATGTCACGGATTTGGACAAAGTTCCCGAATCTTAATCCTCTGGAATTTGGCGTTGGCTGGTTAAGATTTAATTGCAAGATGGCAGTATCTGTTCCAGGGTTAGACTGATAAAAACCCTGTTTCTTAGAAAGTTCATAGGCACTCTTCGTAATCGGCACATAACCTGTTTCTTGATGCCACCAGGATTGAACTTCTGGGGATGACAGATAAGTCATGAACTTCGCCACACCTTTATATTCCTCATTATCATGACCTTTAAGGACCCAAAGTGTTGCACCACCAATGACTGAATTTTGCCTCATAGAAGATGCTTCGGTATCAAGAGGGAGCATGGACTGGCCATAATTAAATTTAGCCTGTTTTTTAATACTTCCGTAGTATGCAGAAGAGTTCATCCACATTGCACATTCACCGTTCGTAAACATGGACAAACTGTCTCCTCTACGCCCTCCATACTTGAAAAGCCCTGTCTTTGACCAATCTGAGATTTGTCCTAAAATTCTCTTAACATGGTTGTTATTAATTGAGAATTTCGTATCAAGACCAGCAAAGCCATTTTCTTTTGTTCCAATCTCTAAATTGTGCCATGCAGAATAGTTTTCAACCATTACCCAAGATTGCCAGCCAAAGCTAAATCCACAATCCATTCCAGAGGCAACTAGTTTTTCAGAGGCAGTTTTCATTTCTGCCCATGTGATTGGGACACCAACGCCAGCTTTTTTCAAGGCATCTGCGTTGTACCAGAGTACTGGTGTAGAACTATTGAAAGGCATAGATAACAATTCGCCCTGTGGAGTTTGATAATAACTAATAACAGCAGGCAAAAAATCACTCTTGTCAAACTTCTCACCAGCCATTTTCATAACCTGCTCGACAGGATAAACAGCACCTTTAGCAGCCATCATGGTTGCTGTACCAACTTCGAATACTTGGACAATATGTGGATGTGATTTTGCTCTAAATGCCGCAATTGCAGCAGTCATCGTTTCAGTATAGTTGCCTTTATAAACTGGAACGATTTTGTACTGAGATTGGCTGGCATTGAAATCTGAAGCAATTTTATCAACACGTTCGCCATTTACCCCTCCCATCGCATGCCACCATTGAACTTCAGTGACTGCATGAGCTGCAGCACTTAAGAGCATCAACGTTGTTGAACCAATTGCTAATACTTTTTTTATAAATCTCATGAGTTCTCCTTAAATTGAGATTTCATCTGTTGCTGATTTATTTCAACAACATATGTAAATATAGTTTTCAAATGTATTGATTGTGTAATTTTTTGTCAAGATTTATGTTAGATTCTTTTATTTTACCTTCTTCTCAGCAATATCGTTGGAAGGTGCAGTTGGTCTTGTTTGTAGTCCCCACTGAGGAACAGCATCATGAGGTTAATGTAGAGT
>JAYPMF010000133.1:0-4563 GCA_038129785.1 Flavobacteriaceae bacterium | reverse complement strand
ATGCATTCAGTTCTCCAAAAGTCATTCCAAAACGTATATCGGGTTTGTCATTACCATACTTTTCCATTGCTTCTGCAAAAGTGATTCTTGGAAAGTTACTCAACTCCACCCCTTTGATTTCTTTGAAAAGGTGTTGGATCATGGCTTCAAATTGATCCAAGACATCCTCTTGTTCAACAAATGTCATTTCACAATCTATCTGTGTAAATTCCGGCTGCCTGTCGGCCCTTAGGTCCTCATCCCTAAAACATTTTACGATTTGGAAATATTTGTCAAAACCTGCGATCATTAGAAGTTGCTTAAAGGTTTGTGGAGATTGAGGTAGGGCATAAAATTGTCCGCTATTCATTCTGGAAGGCACCACAAAATCACGAGCTCCCTCAGGGGTGGATTTAATCAAATAAGGAGTTTCGACATCAATAAACCCTTCCCCGGATAAAAAATTTCGAACGGCCATGGTAACTTTATGCCTGAAAATCAGGTTCTCTCTTATCGGGTTGCGTCTCAAATCCAAATAACGATATTGCATCCGCAGCTCGTCCCCTCCGTCCGTTTCATTTTCAATAGTAAATGGAGGGGTTTTGGAGGTGTTTAATACCGTTACCTCTGTTACCAATATTTCGATCCCTCCAGAGGCTATATTAGGGTTTTTCGATTCTCTTTCGATTACTTTTCCTTTGATTTGGATCACGTCTTCACGCCCCAACTCAAGCGATTTTTTATAAACCGTTTTGGGTGAACGCTCCTCGTCAAAAACCAATTGGGTGATCCCAAAACGATCCCTCAAATCGATCCAAACGATAAAACCTTTATTTCTTATTTTTTGTACCCATCCGGCTAGGATAACTTCTTCCCCGGAATGATTTTCATTTAATTCGCCGCAGTGATGGGATCTTAACATTATGTTTGAATTAGTTGCAAATGTAAGAAGGCTTTTCCATGACCAAAAATTATTTTTGAAATAGCTTTTTCCATTTCAGCTTTATCTGGTAGCTAATCAGAAAGGTAGCTGGTACGATGATTAGGGTAAGGAAAGTAGCAAAACTTAATCCAAAGATCACGGTCTTGGCCAGTGGCCCCCAAAAAATCACGTTATCTCCCCCGATAAACACTTTAGGATCCCATTCCGAAAACAAAGAGAAAAAGTCGATGTTAAGGCCAATAGACAGAGGGATCAATCCCAAAATGGTGGTAATGGCTGTAAGGATTACCGGCCGTAATCTAGCATTACCTCCTTGGATGATGTCCTTCATGGCTTCAGAGTTGGGTAACATTTTTTCTTCGGGAATTTTAAGAGCCCGTTTTTTTCTATCTATTAATAATTGGGTATAATCCAAAAGTACTACACCATTGTTTACGACAATTCCGGAGAGTGAGATGATCCCCATCATAGTCATTAATATAACAAAAGGCATCTGAAAAAGGGTAATTCCCAAAAACACTCCAGTAAAACTCAAGAAAATAGAAATTAAGATGATGATGGGTTTGGAAATAGAGTTGAATTGGAAAACTAGCAATAACATTATCAAGGCAAGGGCTGCCAAAAGTGCATTAGACAAAAAGGTCATGTTCTTGTCTTGCTCTTCGATTTCTCCAGTGAATTTGAACTCAACTCCCATATCAAGGGGATAATTGAGCAGGGCAGATTTGACATTAGCTACTACTTCATTGGCGTTGTAACCGGCCAATACATCGGAATACAAGGTGACAAGTCGAATCGATTTACGGTGTTTTATGGCACTGTAAGAGGAGGAATTTTTGGTTTTGACCAGTGCTGCAATAGGAATCTCTTTTATTTTTCCAGACGATTGATCTCTGAAGGTTACATACTGGTTGAACAATGCATTATTGTCATAGCGGTATTGCTTCTCAAAACGAACATTGATCTCATAATCTTCACCGTCTTTTTTGAATATCCCTGCTTTGGCTCCAAACAGCGAGTTGCGCAGTTGAGAACCTATCATACCAGCAGAAACTCCCAACTCCCCTGCTTTTTTTCGATCGATGATCAGTTGGGTTCCCGGTTTGTTTTTGTTAACATCAATCTTCAGCTCCTCTACGCCTGGAATGTTTTCTGTGTTGAGAAAGTCTTTCATTTTTTGGGCGGTCAGGATGAGTTTTTCGTAATCCCTCCCGGAAATTTCTATATTGACAGGATAGCCGACCGGTGGGCCATTGGCATCTTTTTCTACAGAAATAGCCACCCCCGGATATTTGCCGCTAAGGAATTGTTGAATTTCGCTTCGCAAGTTTTCGCTCGACAGTCCGTTCCTGAACTTAAACTCTCGCATGGTGAGCGATATTTTGGCCTTGTGTGGCATTTCATTGGTTACCCCACCGTCAATCTCGGGGTTTCCTGCTCCGGCCCCGACTTGCGCCACAGCATCCTCGACCAAATGGTTGTAATCTCCATCGTGGTATTTTTCCCGATTGATTACTGAAAAGATATCCGCCTCAATTTTTTTGGTAATGGCGTTGGTTTTATTAATATCGGTTCCCTCGGGATATTCGATATAGGTTAAAATTTGTAAGGGTTGATTTTCGGGAAAAAATTCCACTTTGGGTGGAAAAATACCCATCAATACAAAAGAGGAAATCAACAGGACGAATGTACCAATTAAAAAGGCAAAGGGACGATATCCTTTAAGTGCCATTGACAAAAAAGAACGATAACCTTTTTCCATTTTTGGTAAAAACTGGTTTTGAAAAACAGAAGCAAGTCTTTTAAGGAAAAATTTATAAGCCCAAAAGAGTAATGTGATGGCAATCATCAACGTTCCCAATCCCCTAAAAATTCCTTTGTTGAAAATTAAAATCAGACCCAGTCCTCCCAGTATAAGTGTCAGCCTGAACAGTCCCTTTAAAGAGATCTGTCTTTCACTGATCTCCATAAAACGGGAGACGAGCATAGAGTTGAAAAATAAGGCCACGACCAAAGAAGACCCCAATACTACTGAGAGGGTAATGGGAAAGTAGATCATAAATTCACCCATCAGTCCTGGCCATGCTCCCAGGGGAACAAATGCGGCAATGGTGGTAGCAGTAGAAACAATAATGGGATAGGCAATTTCTCCAATCCCTACTTTGGCTGCCTGAATTCGACTCATACCCTCTTTTTCCATTAAACGATAGACGTTTTCGACCACAACAATTCCATTATCCACTAACATTCCCAGCCCCATAACCAATCCGAACAGGACCATTGTGTTCATGGTATATCCCAAAAGGGAGAGAATCATAAATGACATGAACATGGACATGGGGATGGCAAAACCTACAAATAGAGAATTTCTAAAACCCAAAAAGAACATTAGTACGGTAACCACCAATAATATTCCAAAGATGATATTATTGACTAAATCACTAACTTGATTAAGAGTAATGGCTGATTGATCGTTTGAAATGGTCAGTTTGATATTTTTAGGAAAAATATTTTTTCCAATGTCATCGATCAAGGCTTCTATTTTTTGAGACGCTTGAATCAAATTTTTTCCTCCTCTTTTTTTAACATCAAGTAAGACCACCTTTTTTCCAAATGATCTGGCGTAGGAAGAAATGTCTTTTTCTTTGAAAGTGATGGTAGCGATATCTCCCAGATAGGTTGCTGCTTGTTCACTTTTTACCACAAAGTTTTTGAGTTCTTCCGGATCGGAAATTTCTCCGATGATCCTCAAACTTCTTCTTTGCCCTCCGGCAATTATATTCCCTGCAGAGATGGTTGTATTTTCTCCACCGATAGCGTTGAGAATGTCGTTAAAACTGATCTTGGCTGCGATCATTTTGTAAATGTCTACTGCGACCTCGACCTCAAAAGCCTGAATTCCCCTAACATCTACGGATTTGACCTCGGGGATTTGTTCAATTTTTTCTTCGAGATAACCTGCAAAATCTTTCATCTGTTCGATAGGATAATCTCCCACCATACTGATACTCAAAATGGGCATCAATTCAGAAAAATCCATTTCAGCAACTGAGGGTTCTACCTTGGCATTATTAAAAGTAGGCCAATCGGCTCCCGATACTACGCCATCGACCAGATCTTTTGTTTTTTGTTTGGCCAGATCCAGCGGAATATTTTCATCAAATTCTAATTGGATCACGGCAAAATCCTCCTCAGAGGTAGAGGCAATATCGACTAAATTGGATACCCCTTTGAGAGCATCCTCCAAGGGGTCAACGATCAAACGTTCGATGTCTTCGGCGGTATTTCCAGGAAATACAGCAGAGACAAATATTCGGGTGTCGTTGATCTCGGGAAAACTTTCGCGAGGCATAACTCTGTAGGAACGGATGCCCATAAAGAAAAAGAGGGCCATGATGACATAGATCACGGTTTTGTGGTCAATGGCCCAACTGGATAAAGGAAATTCTTTGAGTAATTTTTTCATTTTTTGCGATCAAATTATTGAATGTTTTTGACCCTTTGATTATTTTCAACGATGGTTGCACCTTCGTCTACCAAAAGGTCGCCGGCTTGAATGCCCTCCAATATTTCTACTTTGTTTGTACTCTTTTTACCCAATTTTACAAAAACCTGTTCCGTTCGATAGACCTGATCTTTAC
>JAYPMF010000132.1:0-4569 GCA_038129785.1 Flavobacteriaceae bacterium | reverse complement strand
CCCTGGTACAATCGAACCCATAGGGCCTGAGGCCTTGGCTCCATTGTTTCCAATGGAGTTGATTAAACAGGAGGTGAGTATGGACAAATTTATTGATATACCTGATGAAGTTCGAAAAATATATTCCATGTGGCGTCCAACGCCCCTTTACAGGGCCTACAATTTGGAAAAAAAGTTAGACACTCCGGCTAAAATATATTACAAATACGAAGGGGTGAGTCCAACCGGTTCACACAAACCTAATACAGCAGTCGCACAAGCCTATTACAATAAAAAAGAAGGGGTCAAAAAAATAACTACTGAGACAGGAGCGGGTCAGTGGGGAAGTGCACTAAGTTTTGCCTGTCAACATTTTGATATTGAATGTGAGGTTTATATGGTAAAACTCTCTTATGATCATAAACCTTACCGAAAAGTAATGATGAATACTTGGGGAGCAAAAGTTTTCCCCTCGCCCTCCGAGGCTACTGAAATTGGAAAAAAATTCTTAGCCGAAGACCCAAATACTTCTGGGTCCCTTGGTATTGCAATATCAGAGGCTATAGAGCGAGCAGCTTCTGATGAGCATACAAAATATGCACTAGGTAGTGTACTTAATCATGTCAAGCTTCACCAAACTATTATCGGACAAGAGGCCATTTTACAGATGGAAAAGGCAGGAGATCTTCCCGACATTGTCATTGCTCCATTTGGCGGAGGTTCAAATTTTTCTGGTTTGGCATTTCCTTTTTTAAGGCTCAATTTCGATTATGGTAAATCAATACGTTGTATTGCCAGTGAACCCTCCTCGTGTCCTAAGTTGACCAGAGGCGTTTTTAGATATGACTTTGGAGATACAGCCGGTATGACCCCTTTGTTACCTATGTTTACACTGGGTCATGATTTTGTCCCCGCGCCCATTCATGCTGGAGGCTTGAGGTATCACGGAGCAGGTGTTATTGTCAGTCAGTTGCTTAAGGATAAGTTGATCGAAGCAAGAGCCCACGACAATCTAGAGGTGTTTGAAGCAGGGGTAAGGTTTGCGCAAGCAGAGGGAATTATTCCTGCGCCTGAAGCCACCCACGGAATTGCCACCGCAATAGAGGAGGCGGAACGTTGTAAGCAAGAAGGTAAATCGAAAACCATTTTAATCAACCTTTGTGGTCACGGAAACTTTGATATGAAAGCTTATGAGGATTATTTTGCGGGTAATATAATTAAACATGAACTTTCAGAAGCTGAAATTCAAGCTTCGATTGCAAAATTAAGTACTCCCGAAATATAATTTTTAAACAAATTTAATTTCTAATATTAAACTAATAGTGAAGAGATTTTTTTATGCGTTAGACTAGACTTTTTGTTTTAAAATTTTGCAATTTCAAATCATTTTCCTGAATTTATAGATACATTGGACTTGAACTAAACTTATCTAGATATAGCAGCCAATAAGATGAGACAATCATATATTGCTTTTGAACTCTAATAAATTATTTATGAAAAAGTTTCAAGTTTGAAATAAAAGATGATTATCAATTTTTAGGTTCAGAGAAGGTAAGTATGTTTCCATAGGTAAGACAAAAATAAGTAAATTGACAGACTGGTCGTTTAATTAGTTAAATTAGGTAGCCTTGATATTTAACCTAAAATTATATCTACCTAAAACAATAAATTTGTGGTGATTTTTAATGTTTTGGATTTAACTTTTTTTATAGGAATTTTAACATTTTTGCAACAGTCACCTTATTTTAAAAAAAATATATTTGATTTGGATTTTAATTTGTTGTTGAATTATGGAGAATGATAATAAAACCTCGTCAACTTATTTTTTTTATAAGAGTGTGTTACGAAAAGTGAGCTTTGATGCGGTTCTTTTCAAAAAAGAATTAGAAAAAGGACTTATTGCACTTTCAGAAAGAGAAGGAGTTAGGCTGTACCGTTGGGCCTTAACATTTACAAGGTCTCAACCTGATTTGAACTGTAATATTCAATTTTCTTTTTAGATCTTCTCTGGGGTAATAACTTCAATGTTTTCAAATCGAATAGCACCCCTGATTATGCTAGTTATCGTTGATCTAATAGCATTAATTACAGGCAGTTTTAATTGACTTTTGTAATGAATTAAACTAACTTCTCTTGCCGGTGCTGGTTCGGGAAAGAATCTTAAGTTTTTCTTCTTTAAGTCTGTCAAATTGTTTCCATGCAAATAAGGAAGTAGTGTCATCCAAGGTCCTTCGTCAGATAAATTTATTAAAGTCTCAATACTTCCGCTTTTTAGATCAAATGGTTTGCCTCCAATTTGGTTCATCTGACAAAGGTTTAGCACATGATTTCTGAAACAATGTCCATCTTCTAACACTAATAAATCTGTCATGTTCAAATCGTCAACCTCGATTTGCTTAATTGAATGTAATGAGTTTCCCTCTGGTATATACCCTACAAAGGGTTCATGGTATAGGGGAAGTTCAATAATGGAATTCAAACTTAAAGGAGTAGCAGCAATACCAGCATCTAAATGACCCTCCTCCAGCATTTTAATAATATTATGAGTGGTTAATTCTTCAATCTTAAGATCAACTTTAGCATATTTTTTAATAAATGTATTAAGAAACATGGGCAGTAAAGTTGGCATTACAGTAGGTATAATACCCAGTTTGAACTCTCCACCTATAAACCCTTTTTCTGTGGATACAATGTCTTGCATTCGTGTTGCCTCTTCAGTAATCTTTTTGGCTTGTACGAGAATTTTTTTTCCAATGTCAGTAAGTATAATGGGTTTAGTCGATCGGTTAAATATTTTAACTCCCAGTTCTTCTTCTAATTTTTGAACTTGCATACTTAAAGTAGGTTGCGTGACAAAGCATTTTTCGGCTGCAACTGTGAAGTTACCATATTCGGCAACAGCGTTCATATAATGGAGTTGTGTAAGTGTCATTGTAAATTACTATTAATAATATAAAATTAATAAGATAAAATTATTATATCAAGTTACAAAACATAAATTTTAATTAAAAAAAACGATTTAATAACTTTTTTTTAATATAAAGATAATTAATTGATGATTTTGATTTTAATATAGATATTATCAATCGGCATTTCCCTTTTGTCAATCTTTTCTTTGTTTATAAGATCTACTACATGCATTCCTTTGATTACCTTTCCAAAAGCAGTGTAATTTCCGTCCAAATGATAAGCTCCAGGAGATTGTTGAACGATAAAGAATTCATAGGGAGATGCCAGTTTATGTGGATTGTCAATTTCGCTACTTGGCATGGATAGTACCCCACGGTGATGTGAATTACCATTTTTGGTATCCGGGGGGAGAAGGTAGCGTCCTATTTCACGTCTTTTTTTCATACTTTTGGGACTGTCTGAATTCCCACCTTGTATTATAAACTTTGGAACTACGCGATGAAACATCGTGCCGTCGAAATATTTTTTTTTGATTAGGAAAATAAAATTTGCACGATGGTAGGGAGTGTTGTTATACAATAAAACGTCAATATCTCCAAATTTGGTAGTAATTCTTACTTTATTTTCTTTGTTTTTTTGTGCGTATTCATAAAAAAATGGAATTGCATTTTTATCATTCAAATAAGGGTCTTTATAAGGATTGGGTGTTACTTTTTTAAGTTGTTTTTTTCAGGAACTTTGAATTTTATGGGTTCTTTTTTTTGTTTCATCTGACAGCCCATCTGAACAAAAATTATAACCCCTAATAACAATTTTAGTATTTTCATGGAATACAGTTTTTTTTTGAATCTTTTGACAAATTTAAAAGAAATCAATCTGCCCGGTAGTGTCGCCCATTCTCTTTTGGCACCCACTAAACGAATGGATAAAGTTAGATCTATTCTAAAAACAAGTACTAAAATCAAAAGAGCTGCAGTGCTATTGCTTTTATATCCTAATGCTAAAGACAAAGTAAGTTTTGTATTAACTCGCCGTAAGGTTTATAATGGTGTTCACTCGGGACAAATTAGCTTTCCAGGTGGCAAACCCGAGAAATCTGATGATAATCTTTGGTCTACTGCTTTAAGAGAGACCCATGAAGAAATAGGAGTATCATTAGATCAAATAAAACATCTAAGGTCACTTACTGAACTCTATGTACCACCTAGTAATTTTCTGATAATTCCCTATGTTGGATATTCTGAAAAATCATGTGTCTTTAAACCCGATCCCTCGGAAGTAGATGTCATATTGGAAATATCATTGCAGGATTTAATTATTAAAACACCAAAAATAACAAAACAAGCTACTTCGTCTTGGGGTACTATTAATGTGCCTTCATATATCTTTCAACATCATGAGGTCTGGGGAGCAACAGCGATGATTTTGTCTGAATTTAAAATGTTATTAACAGCTCAGCTATTCAAATAGATTATATTTGTCCAGAACAATTTGATAAGGTAGATGTTCAAAAAAAATCCATTTGGCCATTATTTGTTTCTAAAAAAATGGCTCATCCGTCTCATGGGTGGCCTTACCCACAGGCGCTACAGAGGATTTAATCAATTAAAGGTGGAGGGTTCCGAGGTAATAAGACATTTGCCCCAGAATAATGTTTTATTTGTTTCAAACCATCAAACC
>JAYPMF010000131.1:0-4576 GCA_038129785.1 Flavobacteriaceae bacterium | reverse complement strand
AAAAATTTCTAATTTGTTTCATCAGGGCATTTTCCTATTCTATAACAAAGATACTTATTTTGAATACTTGGTTTTTTGTTTGGCCTAGAAAAGTTAATTTTAGGTAAAATTAATATTACAATGAGAGTCTTATCGAAAGTAATGCAAATACTTTTGGCCGTAACGTTTATTTTTTCTGCTTATACAAAAGCTGTAGGTCCGGGTTTTTTTGAAATTACCTTAATGGATCAGGGTTTGGCGCCAAGTAGGGTTTTGGCCGGTCATATGGCTCGGTTTTTTATTGGCTTGGAATTCGCTTTGGGTTTCTTAATGTTTCTGCCTTTTTACGTTAAGCAATTGATGCAATTTACCTTTTTTTTGTTGGGGGGCTTCACGGTTCATTTAATTTATTTATGGGCCATTGGAGATACCGAAAACTGTGGTTGTTTTGGTGAGATGATCTCCATGACACCAGAGCAATCGATCCTTAAGAATTTAGTAATGATATTAGTTGCTTTTGTGGTATACAAAACAACACAAATCAGACAGATTTCAAAAGTCATTCCTTTGGGTTTTACAGGGGCAACCATCCTTAGTATGTGGATGTTTTTACCTATGCCTAATCACGAGAATTTTCCTTTTGAGACCTTTACTCAATTTGAACCAAAAGGAAGAGTTGACCTTTCCTCTGGTGAAAAGTTGATCGCAATTTTCAATTTGGATTGTGAACATTGTCAGGAGGCTGCCACAGAGTTGGGAGAACTTAAAAGACAACATGATGACTTTCCTGAGCTATATGTGCTTTTTTATAAAGAAGGCTCCACCACTGTTGAGCGCTTTGAAAGCATTACTCGATCATCTTTTTCCCATGCTATTATCGGTGTCAACTCCTTTTTTGATTTAATAGGTGACTCTCCACCGAGGATATATTATCTAAAAAATGGAAATGTAGCCGAAATTTGGGATACAGACTTTTCCCAAAATATTGTAAATACTTTTGAGTTAAAATAGTAGCCAGATATCGGAAATCATTTTGCTACTTTTGTAAAAAATATAAAGTGGTCAAAATTGGCGACATACCGTTAGGAAATTTCCCTTTACTGTTGGCCCCTATGGAGGACGTAAGTGACCCACCTTTCCGTGCTTTGTGTAAGGATAATGGTGCAGATGTGGTTTATACCGAGTTTATTTCCAGTGAGGGATTGATCCGTGATGCTGCAAAAAGCGTTCAGAAATTAGACATTTATGAAAAAGAGCGTCCAGTGGGTATACAAATTTTTGGAGCCAATTTAGACTCCATGTTACGCTCTGTTGATATTGTCGAGGTATCTGAGCCCGATATCATTGACATCAACTTTGGTTGTCCTGTAAAAAAGGTAGTTAGCAAAGGGGCCGGAGCAGGAATTTTAAGAGACATTCCGATGATGGTAAAATTAACGGCTGAAATGGTTAAACGTACTTCTCTACCTTTGACCGTCAAAACGCGTTTGGGCTGGGATCATGACTCGATTAAGATTGTGGAGGTAGCAGAGCGATTGCAAGATGTTGGGGCCAAAGCCATTTCTATTCACGGTAGGACTCGTGCTCAAATGTACAAGGGCGAAGCTAATTGGGGTCCGATCGCTAAGGTTAAGAACAATCCCAGAATGCATATTCCTGTTTTTGGAAACGGAGATGTGGATAGTCCCGAGCGGGCCATGGAGATGCGTGACCGATATGGTTTAGACGGCGCTATGATCGGTAGAGCCAGTATTGGTAATCCATGGTTTTTTAATCAAGTAAAACACTATTTTGATCGTGGAGTTCACTCTGATCCCCCCACCCTCAAAGATCGGGTTGAGGTGGCTAAAAGGCACCTGGAGATGTCTATTGCTTGGAAAGGTGAAATATTAGGTGTTTTGGAGACTCGTCGTCACTATACCAATTATTTTAAGGGTATTCCGAATTTCAAACCCTATAGAACTTCTATGGTAACAGCCAATGATCCTAAAGAGGTATTCGATACCCTAAATAGGATTTTGGAAGAAGTTGCAGAACCGGCCTGGGTTTAATCTATCGATTTGCTCCTCGACTTGCCCATGCCGATGCTAAACTACCTAGCAAAAGTAATGTTCCCATTACAATAAGAATATTTTCAAATTCCCATTTTACGGGATAAGCCAAAGAAGTTCCAGGAATATTAATGAAGGGATCCCATTGTTGAATCAAGATCACAACCGAAGATAATACTAGACCGATTATTCCACCAAATAAGACGATCATCATCCCTAAGAGGAAAAAGGTTTGACCTAACTGATGTTGGGTAACCCCCATGGCTTTGAGTATATTCATCTGAGGTTTTTTATCTAAAATCATCATTACCAAAGCGCCTACTACATTAAAAAGAGCAACGATAAGTACTAAAGTAAAGATGAGATAGATAGCCAAATGTTCAGTATTGAGCATTTTATATAAGGCAGTGTTGATTTGGGTTCTGTCTTTGATCTGAACCGAGTCTCCCATTATTTTTTGAATTTTCTTTTTCAAATCTTTGGAATTGGCTTCCGGAGAGGCTTTTATTTCAATGGATGAGAAAACATTTTGTGGGTACTGCAAAAGGTCTCGGGCAAAATCTAAAGTACTGAAAATATATTTTTGGTCAATGTCTTCACTGATTTGATACAGACCTATAGTAACAGCCTGTTGGGTATAAAAAGGGTTTTGTCTTAAGGAGCTGTTTAAATTTTTTCGGGGAATGCTAATGTTGAGAAAAGATCCATAGTCGTATACTCCGAGGTCCATATCCGCACCAATTCCATAGCCTGCAACAATAGCATTGGATTCGGGCACCAACCATTCTCCGACAGATACCAGGGAATCTGCAGGAATGACGTTAAGGTAATCCAACCCTACCCCTTTGAGATGAGCAACTTGGTTTTTTTCTTTAAACGATAGAAAAACTTTTTCCTCCAGAATTGGACTGAAGGCTTTTATACCATCAACTTTTTCTAGTCGATGGATTTTGCTGCTGTCTAGGGAAATGGTCTTTCCAAGTTTAGGAATTATCCGAAAGTCGGGGTCAAAAATATTTGAGAAAGACAGCCCGAAATCTTTGAGTCCCGAAAAGGCACTTAATACAATCATCAGAGCTGAGGTAGCCACTATGACAACAAGAAGAGCTATGGAGTTGATTCTGTTGATTACCGTTTGTCCACTTTTAGAAAAAAAATAACGCCACGCGATTTTGAGAATAACAGACATCTTTACTTTTTTTGTCTTTTATTGACATCGCTTGTATCTTCAATGGGATTGTGAGGTTGATTCAAGGCTTTTTCTATTGCATCTACATAATCTAGAGAGTCATCGATGAAGAATGAAAATTCTGGCATACGCCGCAGCTGGTTTTTCATTCTTTGCGACATGTCATGCCTGATATGAGTGCTGTTTTCTCTAATACCTTTTAGGCAGCTATCAGCCTTGGCATATGGGAAAATACTAAGGTAAACTTTGGCCAAAGACATATCTATGGTTACGTTGACCTTGGTGATGGAAAGCACAAGGTTGGAAGCCCCCTGGTTTCTAATGGCGCTTTGAAGCATGGCGGCCAGCTCTTTTTGTATTGCAGCAGCTACTTTTTTTTGCCTAGGTGTTTCTTCAATCCCCATAATTAACAAAAGTAGGCATTCCTGTCGATAATTATTATTTTTGCAATCATGAGAAAAAGCATTACAAACTTATTATTAATTACTCTTATTCCCTTTAGCTTAACAATTGGTTTTGCTCAGAAAGACATAGAATTGATGCGTATGCTGATCTTTGAAAAAACTAACGCACTTCGTGCGGAAAAGGGTTTACCCGAATTAAAACCCTTAGACTCCCTGATGGATTTGGCCCAGATGCATAGTGAAAACATGGTCAAACACAACTTTTACGCTCATGTAGATCATTTGGGACAAAACCCTATTCAACGTGCTGAAAAACACAATGTTAAGGCTTGGGTAAGGAATGGAAATCAATTTACCGGCATCGCCGAAAATATAGCTCAAACCCCTTGGTTTGAAAATGTAAGAGGATGTGGAGACACCCAAACGGCAGAAAACTTAGCTCAATGTATGATAACAGGGTGGAGGAACAGTTCTCCACATTATAAAAATATTTTGGGGGATTATACCTATTTGGGAGTTGGATTGTATTTTAATGAAAATGGGATGGGTTTTGGCACCCAAAACTTTCGATAACTTACCACTCCACGTATTCCCATTTGTATTCGGAGCTGAGTCGGTAAGCCCCTAAGAATTTTTTCTTCCATTGATCAGGAGCAATAAGTGACAAATAATTCTCTTGATCACCCTCGTAGAGGAAATAGGTTTCCCCAACAACTGGTTCGAACTTAAACCTGGCAGTGTAAACTTTTTGGGTATCACTGGCGGTTTTTATAAAATCTTTGATTTTACCCTTCAACTCCTCCAGTTCCGATTGAAATTGCTTGGACACTTTATCCACACCTTTTTGTTTAAAGGCATCTATGTTAGGAATTTTGATGACAGGTCCGCTTGCTTGACTAGCATAGGGGAGCAACCGGGCAATGTATTCCTCCTGCACTTCATCCCAAACAACG
>JAYPMF010000130.1:2943-4639 GCA_038129785.1 Flavobacteriaceae bacterium | reverse complement strand
GTTTTTTTTAAGCAGTATAAATTTACTACAAAATTAAAATATTCTTTAAAGTACATTTCCGTGTAAAGAGGATTGTTTTCGTGGAGATAACCCATTTGTTTTTGGATGCTTTTCATTTTTTCTCTCAAATCAAAGGTACCGATCGAAACTTCTCCTTCCCATTGATTCAAGTAACCCGTCAATATCTTCATCAATGTAGTTTTTCCCGCACCATTGGGACCCAACAAGCCAATGACCCCATTTTCATCAAAGGCCAATGAAATGTTTTTTAAAGCAACTGTGTTGCCGTAATTTTTAGATAATTGTTGGATGTTTATCCCCAAGGTTTATTCTTTATAGGTTATCTGCAATTAAACTATCTAATCGGTTTAAGGATTTTTTTCAAATTAGTACATCAAAGTTAGGAAATAATGATTTTTGAAAAAGTAAAATATGATCTAACATTGAATAACTAATGACGATGCCCGAGAATTTCATCCATAACCCAACTTGTATGGACTGCTGTTTCTCCGGTTGAGGGATGCGAAAAATTTCCCTCAAAAAGATGTTTTTTCAAATTTTCGACATGCGTCATTTGAACATGTTCGGGATGGGCTATAGAAAGTTTTACTTCCCCTCCTTCATTATTCAAAACCAGTGGATTTTCTTCAAAAATAGAAAACTGAATTTTTCCTTTACTTCCAAAAATTTCAACCCTATCCATCGGGTCTATTCCAAAGTTCCATACCCCCACTCCCGTCACACCTCCTTGATGCAACCAGCAGGCCGATATGGCATCCTTTGCAGCATATAAGCCTTGCTGGTTAAGACTGATGCCTGAAACCTTTTGAATTTCTCCCAATAAGTAGATAAACAAATCAATACCGTGACTGGCCAAATCATCAAAATAACCACCCGGTGCTACCTTGGGATCGGTACGCCAGTTGTAACTACCAGATAAATCCATCGTATTTGGTGATTGACTGAGGTGCCAGTTGATGTGCCTGACATCTCCAATTTCATGATTCAGTAACCACTCCCTAACTTTTGTAAATCTTGGCAAGGATCGTCGGTAATATGCAACAAAAAGAGGAATGTTATTTTTTTTAAAAGCTAAGGCTATTTTTTTACTCTCTTCGTAATTGGGTGCCAATGGTTTTTCAATACAACAGGCTTTCCCTGTGGAAGCGACTTTAAGTGCATAAAATAAATGACTATCTGGAGGGGTAGCAATATAGACTGCATCGATTTCTGCATCATCGATTAAGGCGTCTGCATCGGTATAATATTTTTCTACCCCATGTCGAAGGGCGTAGTCCTTGACTCTATGCTCATTACGACTCATAACGGCTTTCAACTCAAAACCTACTGTTTTTTGATAGGCTGGCCCACTTTTGATCTCTGTTACATCCCCACAACCGATGATACCCCAACGCAGAGGAGTAAAATATTCTTTTTTTATCATTTCAATTTTTTCTTATTAAATGAAAGATATTGTTTTTCAACAGAACGAACCATCGCCATTTTTAACTTTTTCGAAGATTATATGCACTCATGATCATTAGGTTTTATATTAATTAATCTGCAAAAAATCCATAAAATGGTTTGTTTTTGCCAAAAGCTATCTTAAATTTGCGCTATTAATCAAACAATGAACAAGAAATATTTTTATTACAACGTCAATTATTACTTCTTTTTGGAGGTAAGAGGGATTTTG
>JAYPMF010000130.1:0-2933 GCA_038129785.1 Flavobacteriaceae bacterium | reverse complement strand
ATTTTGTAATAATCTAATGATATATTAAACAAGAAGTCCTGATTTATCGGGACTTTTTTTTTAGCCATGATACAAAAAGTTGCCATACAGGGGATTAAAGGATCTTTCCACGATCAGGTGGTTGAACAATACTATACCCAAGCTCCAGAACTTATGGAGTGCTTAACGTTTGATGCTCTGGCTAAAGCAGTTGTCAGTGGAGGTTGTGATCAGGCAGTGATGGCTCTAGAAAATTCAATTGCAGGATCAATCTTATCCAACTATGCCATTTTGGATCAATACGAACTAGTCATAATAGGAGAATATTATCTTGGTATTGAACATAATTTGATGGCTCTTCCCGGCCAAAAAATTGAGGACCTACAGGAGGTCCATTCTCATCCTATGGCTTTGTTGCAGTGTAAAAAATTTTTCTATGACTACCCTCATATTAAATTAGTAGAGAGTAATGATACCGCTGAAGAAGCACTTAAAATTAGTAAGAATAAGATTACACGTCGCGGAGCCATTGCAGGTAAAAGAGCCTCCCATATTTACGGTTTAGAAATTTTATTTCCTTCTATTCAAACCATCAAAAAAAATGTGACTCGTTTTGTCGTAGTTCAAAAAAACAATACCCAATCGTCAAATAACATCAATAAGGCAGCGTGGAAATTTGTTTTGGATCACAAACGTGGAAGTCTGGCTGCTGCACTCAATGTGATGAGTGATTGCAACCTTAACCTAACCAAAATACAATCTTTTCCTGTTATTGAGACGCCGGGGAAATACGCTTTTTTTGTAGATGTTACTTTTGATGACCCCAAAGACTATTATAAAGCTAAGTCATTAATTGGAATTATGGCCACTGCCTTTAAAGTTTTGGGAGAATATCCATCCGGAAAATTATGACAGCTAGAAGATTAAATACCGTTCAGGAATACTACTTTTCCAAAAAGTTAAGAGAGGTAGCTACCATGGTCGCAGAGGGCAAACCCGTGATTAATATGGGTATTGGAAGTCCTGATCTTCCACCACACCCAAAAGTTGTAGCAGCATTAAAAGACAGTTTTGACCATCCCAAGGTACATCAATACCAGAGTTATCAGGGTCTTCCGGAGTTGCGCCAAGCTATCGCCAATTTTTACGAAAAAAATTATAGCGTAGCTGCTAATCCCAACAGTGAAGTTTTGCCTTTGATGGGATCTAAAGAGGGAATCATGCACATCTCAATGGCTTTTTTGAATCCAGGAGATAAGGTCTTGATCCCTAATCCCGGTTACCCCACCTATCAGTCTGTTACCCGACTGGTTGAGGCAGAACCAATTTTTTATGATTTAAAAGCGGATCATCAATGGCAACCCGACTTGAAAGCTTTGGATCAAATGGATTTGACTGCGGTAAAACTTATGTGGGTTAACTACCCCCACATGCCCACCGGAGCCAATCATCAAAGAGATACATATGAAAAACTAATCCCTTGGGCTAGAGCAAAAGGTATTTTATTGGTCAACGACAATCCCTATAGTTTTGTTTTGACCGATCAACCTCAAAGTATGATGTCTGTACCCGGTGCAAATGAGGTAGGCATGGAACTAAATTCTTTAAGCAAGTCATTCAATATGGCAGGGTGGCGCGTAGGGATGGTCTTGGGAAATCAAGAGAACATCAATGCCATACTGAAGGTAAAAAGCAATATGGATTCGGGTATGTTTTTTGGAATTCAGAAAGGAGCTATTGCTGCACTTCAGGCCGAGGGAAGCTGGTTTAAAAAATTAAATGAGGTTTATACTGAAAGAAGAAAGTTGATCTTTAAACTGGCCACTCTCTTGAAAACCGATTTCGACATAAACACAAGTGGGCTTTTCGTTTGGGCCAAGTATAGAGATACCTCCAAATCTTCGGTTCAGTTCATAGAGGAAATCTTAAATAAACACCACATTTTTATTACTCCCGGAAGTATATTTGGAAGCCAAGGTGAAGGATATATCCGTTTTTCCCTTTGTGTAGAGGTGGAACAAATCAGTGAAGCTATAAAAAGAATCAGTAAATCATGAAAGTAGGTATAATAGGGGTTGGATTAATTGGAGGTTCACTGGCGCTGTCTGCCCGGGAACACATTCCCGATGTAGAAATATTCGGAAGCAACAGGAGTGAGATTAATTTACAAAAGTCTTTGGACTTGGGTTTGATTAATTTCAGATTAGAGGATGCCTTTATCAAGCAAATGGATGTCATTTTACTGACCATACCGGTTGATGTGGCAATGGATCGATTGGTTGACTTATTGGACGAGGTCAACGATAATGCTTTGATCATCGATTTTGGATCTACCAAAGCTGCCATTTGTCAGCAAGTGGCATTACATTCAAAGCGAGGGCAGTTTTTGGCCACTCATCCCATTGCTGGAACTGAATACTCAGGTCCTGCGGCTGCTTTACCGGATTTGTTTCTAGACAAGATTCAAATCCTTTGTGAAACTCAAAAAACCCGACCCGATCTATTGGAATGGGCCCAAGATTGGTTCAAAAAAATAGGAATGAACCTAAGGGAAATGGATCCCGTGGAGCATGACCAACACATTACTTACGTATCGCATTTGTCCCATATTAGTTCTTATATGCTAGGCAAAACAGTAATGGAAAAAGAAAAAGATCAGTCAGCTATTTTTGACATGGCCGGGAGTGGTTTTTCCTCCACTGTTCGTTTGGCAAAAAGCTCCCCACAAATGTGGATTCCTATTTTTAAACAAAACAAGGAAAATATTAGTGAAACACTATTACAATATATCAATAATTTAAATCAATTTAAACAACTTTTGGATGCTGATAAATTTGACGAATTACACAAGCAAATCCTTGAAATTAATCATATCCGTCAGATTTTAAAGGGTATTACCAAAACAATAACAACAAATAAAGATGGAAAATAGCAAAGAAATGAGTAGCTGGTTA